>JAPLEL010000230.1 GCA_026391415.1 Bacteroidota bacterium | reverse complement strand
TTTTTAAAAGAAAAAACACTATTTTTAAACAACGAAACGCTCTACAACCAAAAGTCTACATTGGTTTGACGACGGACATTTACTACCACTAAAATGAATATTAACAATGCACCTATCATTGCACTCAATGCCATTGCAAAAATTGCAGCAAAAACAAATTGGAAAAATAATTTATATCAAATACTCAATAATCAAACATCCGCTGTTCAAATTAAACTAATACCTTATTACGCATGGGCCAATAGAGGGAAGTTTGATATGACTGTTTGGATGCCGCTGATACGTTAATTTTTTCACCTTGATAGCATTAATAATTGAACGAATAACCGCTCCATTTAGATTAGAAGGCAAACCATTGTCAAAGACACGTATTACTGGACAGGTAGAGCTAAATACCTATTGAGGGATTTCAATGTCTATGAAAATATAACAAATACCGTTTATATTTACAAGGCATAAAAGTAAACGATTGAAAAAAGAAACAGGAGCCATCCAAAAAAATTATTGGTATGGTTTAGGCAGGCAACATATAGAAATTCCCAAAGCCATCTTAAAAACCAAAGTACAAAATAATGTATTATTGGGCCAACTATTCATTTGCAGTTTAGGGTACTATCCAAATGCAAAAGGGCATTTCACCTATCGAAAAAATGGCTTTCCTGAAAATATTCTTTTTTATTGTGTTGATGGAAACGGCTGGTGTAAAATTGGCGAAAAGAAAATTGAAATTCACCCAAATGAATTCTTTATACTTCCACAAAATGTAGCGCATAGTTATGGCAGTTCCGACGAAAATCCTTGGAGTGTTTATTGGATGCATATTGGAGGAGAAGCGCTACCATATTTTAACCAATTACATGTAATGCAAAAACATTTAAAAGCATTTCATGTTAAAAACAATGGCGATATTTTATCGGTGTATACGCAAATTTATAAAACACTAGAATTAGGATATAGTATAGATAACCTGATTTTTGTTAATATGACGCTACATCATTTTTTAACACTATTTATTTACAATTCAAAACATTATCCTACAAGTGTTACCGATAAGGCCGACTGTGTTGATAGTTCTGTTTTATATATGCAAGCGCATATCAATGAAAATATTTCTTTAGAAGAATTGTGCAAACACTTTAATTATTCTACTTCTAGATTTTGTAGTTTGTTTAAGCAGAAAACAGGCTATGCGCCCATTGATTATTTTATTCAAATGAAAATGCAAAAAGCGAGTCAGGAATTAGATTTTTCTGATCGATCAATTAAAGACATTGCCCTAACAATGGGATTCGATGATCCGTATTATTTTTCAAAAAGGTTTAGAAAAGTTATTGGCGTTTCGCCACAAAAATATAGAACAAGAAAAAAAGAGTAATCTTGTACTAGCTTTTTATAATTAAAGTTCATTTATTATGAGTTCATTAAACATCAAAATAAATCAAAAAAGCAACATCCCTCTATACAAACAAATTGCCGACTCTATTAGTAAGCAAATAGATAAAGGTCAAATTGTTAAAGGTGCTATTTTGCCATCTATTAATGTATTTAGCAAGGAATTTTCAGTAGCAAGAGACACTATAGAAAACGCCTATAAAATCCTTAAAAAAGAAGGCTATATTTCATCGGTAAAATCAAGGGGGTATTTTGTAATTGGCAAGAAGGAAAAGCGTTTGCGTGTTTTGTTGGTATTAAATAAAATTAGTTTCTTTAAAAAAATTGTCTACTACAGTTTTTTAAATGCCCTTAAAAAAAAGGCCTTAGTTGATTTGCAAATTCACCATTACAATCCTGCTTTATTGAAAGAGATTTTAGAAAAAAATCTAGGTCTATATGACTATTTTGTAATCATGCCACATTTCGAAACCAATACTCCTAAAGCAGAATATATAGAGGTATTAAAAATGGTGCCAGAGAATGAGTTGGTGATATTAGACAAATCGGTTCCGGAAATTTTTGGTTCAATGTCGGTAACCCAAGATTTTATGTATGATACCTATGGCGCTCTAGCATCCTTTAAAAATCAATTTGAAAAATACGAAGAAATTATTTTATTGTTCCCAGAGTTCAGTAACCATCCTCTTGAAATCATTGAAGGGATTCAATTATTTTGTAAGCAGAATAAATTTAAACTCAAAAAAAGGTCCGATTCATTGCATTTAAAATTGGTAAAAAAACAGTGTTATATTGTAATTGAAGACGACGACTTAACCACATTAATTAAGCAAACACGTGCAGATAAATTAGTAATAGGAAAAGATATTGGCATCTTGTCTTTTAATGAAACGCAATTAAAGGAACTATTAGATATTTCAGTAATTAGTACCGATTTTGAATTAATGGGGCAAACAGCTGCCGACTTAATTTTAGGCAGTCAATATATACACGTAAAAAATCCATTTAATGTTATAAAACGTTCGTCGCTTTAAAGCATTAAATGGATTAGAAAATTAAAAATCTTATTATTTTTTTGTAGCCTTATTAGTTGGTATTTGTTGAATTAACCAATCTGTAAATTCTTTTGCAGCAAGGCCATTTTGAAATTCTTCGCTAAGTCTATCATTCACAATATATTCGTTATAAATCCAAGGATCCCCAATTGCAAAAACGGTTCCTTTTCCATATTTTGCCGAAGCCATAATTATATCACCCTTGTCTTCAACTACTGCTTTAGCGTTTCCAGTAACAGTAATAGTTGAAATGCCCTTTAAATACAAGGTTCTAGCCGTTTTAAAAACTTCTTGGTTTTCAGAAACCATCACTTTTCCAACAGAAATATCTTTTAAAACAGAATTCCGGACTTTGTCTGTAAAATGAATGCCAAAAGCATCAGCCAATAAATTAAAATGTGGTAATTCGGCATTGGCGGAATCGTTTGTCATCATCACCAATACGCCACCTTGCTTTACCCAGTTAGCAATTGCTTTAACAGCATCTGCAGTCATATAATTTGGGTTCGGAGATTCTTTTTGGTTGTCAGGATCGGTAATTATATAGATAGAAGTACCTTTTAAATTCTCGGAATTAGGTGCAGTTTCTAGTTTTTTTGTAGTTAATTCCTTTTCATTAAAAATGCTTCCCCATATTGAATAGCCATTTAGGGTTTGATCTTCCCAGATATAGTGAAACCGTTCCTTAGAATTATCGGGGTTAATTTTGTACTCATTGTTGTAAAAATAATCTAGTGTAACTGATTTGTTTTGAGCAGATAATGCACTAGCGAATAAAATAGTTAGGCAGAAAATTGTAGATAATTTATTAGTCATTATGGTTGTTTTGTTGAATAAAATTAACTTCAATAGTAAGTAATGGGTTAAATTCCTGCCTAAATTTAACGAAAACGATTTCGTATTTTTTTCAAAAACAGAATAGTCTACTAAATGCTTTTACTTAATTTACAGCTGCCTTTGATTTGTGTACAAAACAGATTTAAAGGGATATGAAAATTTCAATTGCCTAACACAAATTGCCAATTATGAGAAAAACCATTCTCCTTACAACCCTTGTATGC
>JAPLEL010000117.1 GCA_026391415.1 Bacteroidota bacterium | reverse complement strand
GGAATGTTTCAAAAAGAAGTGGCACAGCGCATTGCTTCGAAACCCAATACCAAAGTTTACGGCATTATGAGCGTGTTGGTTCAAGCATTTTATGAAGTAGAATATTTGTTTGATGTGCCTCCCGAAAGTTTTAACCCACCACCCAAGGTAATGAGTGGAGTGATTAGGTTAAATAGAAAGGCAACAGTGGTGGATATGAAAAGTGAGAAAGCCTTGTTTATACTAGTAAAAGCGGCTTTTAACCAACGCAGAAAAATGTTACGCAATGCAGTAAGGAGTTTGTTCGATGACGAAGTATTGGCTGATCCCTTATTTAATAAAAGAGCCGAGCAGTTGAGTATAGAAGATTTTGCAGCTTTAACTTTTAGAATGCGTTAATGATATTTAATAGACCAAACTAACAATAGATCGTGGCAAAAACAGTGCTGATTACAGCAAATACACATGCTTATTTAACCGAAAAACTTACCGCTAACGGGTATAAAGTAGTATTCATTCCTGGAATTGGAGACGAAGCGCTTTTACATGCTGTTGCAGATATTGAGGGTTTGGTGGTCACAACGCGTCCTATCAACCAAAAAATAATTGACCATGCACCCCATTTAAAATGGATTGCGCGACTAGGTAGTGGGATGGAATTGATTGATACAGCGTATGCCGAATTGAAAGGCATACAGTGCGAAAGCAGTCCTGAAGGCAATTGCACGGCAGTAGCAGAACACGCACTGGGCATGCTATTGAATTTAATGAATAAGCTAAGTACTGCTGCCCAAGAAATCAAGCAAAACAAATGGATTCGTAACGAAAATAGGGGCGAAGAATTGACGGGCAAAACTGTTGGTATAATTGGATTTGGCAATACTGGATCTACTTTTGCCAAGGTTTTAGCAGGTTTTGATATTAAGATATTGGCGTATGATAAATATAAGCAGGGCTTTGCTACTGATAAGGTGCAAGAAGCCAGTTTAGCGCAACTAATGCAAGAGTCGGATGTGCTAAGTTTACACATTCCACTAACAGAAGAAACCAAGCATTTGGCTAATGATGCTTTTTTTAATGGGTTAGAGAAACAACCTTATTTCTTGAACACCTGTCGTGGAAAAGTGACCGACACCATGGCATTAAAAACAGCTTTGAAAACAGGAAAAATTAGAGCGGCTGGTTTAGATGTATTAGAAAATGAAAACTTACTTTCTTATACTGTTTTTGAAAAAGAAACCTTAAACTGGCTATTATTACAGCCTAATGTGTTGATTACACCACATATTGCAGGCTATAGCCAAGAGGCTTTTTACAAAATGGCCAAAGTTGTACTTGATAAGCTAGGAATCATATAGGAATTAACAATTGTTTGTTTTTGCAAAAGATTTTCTACTTTTGCAGACATGCAACGCTACAATTAAATGTGGCGTTGTATTTTTTTTCCCAAGGCTAAACCGTAAGATTATGAGCGATTATGTAACACAAGAGACTTTTGATAAAATGCGTGTGGAATTACACCGTATGAAATCTGTCGACCGTCCTGCTGCATCCAAAGCAATCGGAGAAGCAAGAGAGAAAGGTGATTTGAAAGAAAATGCAGAATACGATGCGGCTAAAGAAGCCCAAGGAATGCTTGAAGCAAAAATCAAGCAATTAGAAGGGGTAATTAGTAATGCTAAAATTGTAGATCCAGGAACCCTAGATATAAGCAAAGTAACCATTCTTACAAAGGTTACTATTACCAATCTTGCTACTAAAAAAGTGGTGACGTATCAAATTGTTGGGGAAAAAGAAGCGGATTTAAAAATTGGTAAAATTTCGGCCAGCTCACCCATTGGCAAAGGTTTGTTAGGAAAAGTAATTGGGGAAATTACAGAAGTACAAACACCAAATGGCGTCATTAAATTCAGGATTGAAAATATTAGCATTTAATTGAATGCAGTTTTTGTATGACTATTTTCTCTAAAATAATTGCAGGAGATATTCCTTGTTATAAAATTACGGAGAACGAAAATTTCTACGCCTTCCTAGATATTTTTCCATTGGTAAAAGGGCATGTATTAATTGTGCCAAAAATTGAAACAGACAAGTTCTTTGATTTGTCTGAAAACTATTTGTCTGAAATTTTATTATTTGCGCAACCCATTGCAAAAGCGATTGAGCAATCATTTCCTTGTAATCGTTGTGGAATAAGCGTTGTAGGCTTAGAAGTGCCACATGCACACCTGCATTTAATGCCCATTAATTCGGCAGATGATTTAAATTTTAGTCGGTCTAAATTAACATTAAGCACGGTAGAATTTCAAGCAATTCAGCACTTAATTGTTGCGCAGTTAGATACCAAATAAAACAACTATTTCTTCTTTACTCTTTCAGGATTTTTTGCAATAAACTCATCCCATCCTTTTAATCCTTTTACTGCAGTGCCTAACACAGAAGATGACTGGTAATGGTGGCAAAGTGCTACCGCTAAGGCATCGGTGGCATCGAAATATTGTGGTTGTTCGTCTATTGATAAAACACGTTGCAACATTTTCCAAACCTGGTCTTTATCGGCATTTCCGTTTCCGGTAATAGATTGTTTTACCTTTTTTGGCGCATATTCCGTTACGGGAATTTTACCGTGCATGGCAGCGGCAATGGCTACTCCTTGGGCCCTGCCTAGTTTTAGCATACTCTGCACATTTTTTCCAAAGAAAGGGGCTTCAATAGCAAAGCTCGAAGGCTGATATAATTGTATTAATTCCATCACTTTGGCGTGGATCATTTCTAGTCTGGCATAAATATCTTTCTGCTTGGCAAGTTTCAATACATCCATCAATAAAACACTCGGCTGATTATTTTCAATACGCAGCAATGCATAACCCATAACAGTTGTTCCGGGGTCAATACCTAAAATGATGGTGGCTTTTTTATTCATTCAGGTAAAAATAACCAAATATTGGAGGTATTTTTCATTCTCATATTGATAGCCGACATTTGCAAAGAACTTAATCAACCTATTCTGAGTAGAAAACTAAAAATATTCCTTAATTATTTTGTTGGGCCAACACTTTTTGTTTGGCTCTCTTTTTCTATTTACCACCAAATCAAGCAGCAGGGCGATGTTCAGCAGTCATGGCATTTGATAAAAGCAGCCTTTCTAGGGCCATCTGCCTGGAAAATTGGGAAGATCGGAGGGATGGTGATGCTACTGATGCTTTTAAACTGGGGTATTGAAGCATATAAATGGCAATTGCTAGTAAGTAGGCTACAAAAAATTTCTTTTTTGCGGGCTTTTTCAGCTATTTTTTCTGGACAAGCTTTTGCACTAAATACCATTAATCGCGCAGGTGATTTTGTAGGCAGGGTACTTTATTTAGAAGAAGGCAATCGATTAAGAGCCGTAGCTTTATCCTTGGTTGGTTCAATCAGTCAACTCTTGGTAACATTTGCGGTTGGAATTTTTGCACTAGTAGGTTTGAGATCGCATTTATTGCAAAAAGGAAACATGCTGCAAGGATTAAGTGAGTTTTGGTTAGACGGATTAATTATAGGATTGATTCCAGGAATTTTATGCTTTGCACTATTTTATTTTAAACTACCGCTATTTACCAAATTGGTTGAGAAAATTCCATTTGTACACCGGTTTCGTTACTTAATAGAAAAGGTGGAAGCGTTGAGTAAAAAAGAATTAACAAGAATTTTACTACTTTCTTTTATACGTTATTTAGTATTTGTTGTGCAATACGTTGTTTTGCTAGAAGTTTTTGGTGTAGCGGCTTCTATGCTTGATTTAGCAATGATGGTGGCAGTGCTTTTTTTGGTAATGGCAATGGTCCCTACAATTGCATTAGCAGAATTAGGTTTTAGAGGGAAAATTAGTTTGCAACTATTTGGATTGTTAAGTGTAAATACTGTTGGAATTATTTCGGCTGCTGCGGGTATATGGATAATTAACTTGATTTTACCAGCCGTTTTTGGTAGTATACTAATGGTTGGATTAAGGTTATTCAAGCGATAAGGTTTGCGCAAAACAATTTTTTGGGCATAGTTTTTGATTAAAATTTGTATTGTAATTAATTGAATTAATTAGTTTGAAAAGAGTCGTTTTATTTTTATTTTTTGTGATGGTAATTAGCAGACTAACTGCTGGAGATGATTTCTGTGGTATTCGCAATACTTCATTTCAAGACGGAGAAAGTATTGGGTTTGTTATTTATTACAATGTAATTGGATTATATGTGAATGCTGGAACAGCTAAATTCACTGTTGCATTAGAAAAAATGGGCAACAAACCAGTTTATCATGTAACAGGAGTAGGCACCTCAAACCCTACTTATGATTGGATTTTTAAGGTACGAGACAAATACGAATCTTATTTTGATACCGCCAATTTACAGCCATTTAAATTTATTAGAAATATTAGCGAAGGTGGATTCAAACACAGCGAAAATGTAAGTTTCAATCAACAAACAAATACGGCTGTTACTGCTACTGGCACCTATAAAATGCCTGGATGTGTTCAAGATGTGTTGAGTGCTATTTATTATGCCCGCAATATAGATTTTAATAAGTACCAAGTGGGTGATAAAATTCCATTCAATATGTTCCTTGATAATGAGGTACATAGTTTATATATCAAATACGAAGGCAAGCAAGAAATAAAAACCAAGTATGGCAAATTTCATTCTATTCGATTTAAGCCTCTATTAGTAAAAGGAACCCTTTTTTCTGGGGGCGAAAAAATGACCGTTTGGGTAAGTGATGACCCTAACCATATTCCATTGCGCATTGAAAGCCCAATAGTTGTTGGGAGTGTAAAAATAGATATGATGCAGTACAGCAATCTTAGATATCCGCTAACATCAAATATCAATTATAATTAAAGCTCGTTAAGTGTAAAGCAATTATTAGCGCGAACACCTTTTTCTGTTAATTGCAAATCACAGCATTCATTAAACGCATCGTGCTCAAAATACAACACATAGTTTTCTGCTGCTGCTTCTTGTAAGAAAGATTTTTTTTCTTGTAAGGTAGTGTACGGAAACATATCATAAGCCATTACATAGGGCAGTGGAATATGCGAAACTGAGGGCAATAAATCTGCCATATAAACCAAAGTTCGGCCATTGTAATTTAATTGGGGCAACATCATTTGGCTGGTATGTCCATTTACAAATCGAATGTTAATATTATTTGTAAACGCAGTAGTACCTAACTTGCCAGTGGTACTTAAATCATTTACTGGTGTTTGAATAAATTGTAATTGACCGCTTTGCTGAATAGGTAAAATATTCTCTTTTAAAAAAGAAGCTTTTTCTCTATCGTTGGGTTGGGTTGCCCAATTCCAATGGTCTTGATTGCTCCAATAAATAGCATTATTAAATGCAGGTAATAATTTGTCTCCTATGCGATTAATACTTCCTCCACAATGGTCGAAGTGTAAATGCGTTAATAATACATCTGTAATATCTGAACTATGAAAACCATGTACAGCAAGGGCTTCGTCAATAGCGGTAGTGCCAGATAAATGGTAGTGGCCCAAAAACTTTGCGTCTTGCTTATTGCCAACGCCAGTATCTATTAGTATGAGTCTATTGCCATCTTCAACAAGCAAACACCTTAGTGCCCAATTGCACAAATTATTTTCGTCGGATGGATTTAGTTTGTTCCACATTGATTTTGGAACAACGCCATACATGGCCCCTCCGTCTAATTTAAAATAACCTGCATTAATAGAATAGAGTTTCATATAATTAGTTAAGAGCGGCTTGTTTTTGCTTTTTTGCTGCAACAAGTAATAAAATAAATCCAAGCACAAAAAATATGATCAATGCTAATACCGAATTGCGTTGTGAACCTGTTAACTCATTAATAAATCCAAAACTAAACATACCTATCACAATAGCTATTTTTTCGGTTACATCAAAAAAGCTAAAATAAGAGGTGGTGTCTTTTGTTTCGGGCATTAGTTTGGCATAAGTACTTCTACTAACTGACTGTATGCCGCCCATTACAAAGCCTACTGATATAGCCAAAGTGTAGAATTGATTAATATCATCTCTAGGAAGTAGATAGCCAAATACACACAAAATTATCCAACAAGAAATACATACCTTAAGTGCATTAAAATTGCCAATTTTCTCTGATAGTTTAGCAATTAACATAGCACCAGGAATCGCAACTAATTGAATGATAAGAATGGCAATAATCAAGTTGGTTGTTGGAATATTTAATTCGCTTTTTCCATACAAAGTTGCCGCAAGCATAACGGTTTGTACACCCATGTTATAACAAAAAAAAGCGGCTAAATAACTTTTTAAAACTGGGGTATGAGATAGTTGTTTCCATACTTTATTGAGTTCTTTATATCCATTGGTAAATATATTTCCTTGTTCTGGTTTGTCTACAGCAGGTTTTCCTTTTGGTAATTTGCTTAGTGCTAATTGGCCAAATCCCCACCACCAAATGCCTACTAATAAAAAAGAAATTTGAGAAGCCTTTCCAACTGTGATGCCAAATTTATCAGGCATTAATACAAATAAAAAACAAATGATTTGTAGAATAATGCTTCCTGTATAACCCATTACAAATCCCTTGGCACTCACTTTGTCTTGGTCTTCTGGTGCGGCTATTTCAGGCAAATAAGAGTTATAAAAAACCAGGCTACTCCAAAAGCCTACACAGGCAATAATCATACAAATTAATCCGTATATCAAATTGCTCTTGTCATAAAAAAACAAGGCACAACACGCAATACTTCCCATCGTACAAAAGAAAAATAAGAAGCTTTTTTTATTGCCTTTATAGTCTGCAATGGACGACAATACCGGAGACAATGCAGCTACAATAATAAATGCAATACCTAATGCATATTGGTAAAGTGAAGTGTTTACAAATGTTCTTCCAAATAATACAACCGTATCATTCGCAGTAGCTTCATTACCATCGCCTGTAACTGCTTCGTAATAGGCAGGAAATATGGTAGAGGTAATTACTAGGTTGTATACACTGTTTGCCCAGTCATACATCGCCCAACCATTGATAACTTTTTTGGAAGCAGTTTGCATGCAATTGATTTTGTTTTTAAAGATAGGGTAAAGAAGGGAACCTTTGCCATATCTAAAACCAAGCAAACTATTTTAAATATCCCGTAATAATTAAAACTAATAAGATGGCGCCAGCAATAATTCTATACCATCCAAATAGTTTAAATCCGTGCTTTTGCAAGAATCCTATAAAAAATTTAATGGCTAACATGGCTACAACAAAGGCAACCACATTGCCAATGCCTAAAGCTATTAGGTTGTTTTTGTTGGATAATAATTCGGGATTTTCTTTGTAAGCCTTTAGTAATTTATAGCCAGTTGCAGCAGCCATTGTGGGCACTGCTAGAAAAAAAGAAAACTCAGCGGCTAGGTTTCTGGTTAGTTTTTGTTGCATCCCTCCAATAATACTAGCAGCACTTCTGCTAACACCAGGAATCATAGCAATACACTGCCATAAACCAATAAGCAAGGCCTTTTGTAAACTGATTTTTTCTGTTGATTCTATAGTAGGCGCTTTGAATAATTTGTCAACAAACAATAAAACAAATCCTCCTACAAATAAACTGATAGATACAGTTAATGGGCTTTCTAGTAATGCATCAATTTTTTTTGATAATAAAAAACCAAGTACTAAAGCAGGAATAACAGCTACAACTAATTTTAAATAAAAATCAAACTTTTTAAAATCGAAAAACTTTTTCCAATACAATACCACAACAGAAAGTATGGCACCAAGTTGAATAGCTACTTCAAACAATTTTGTAAAATCGTCTTTGGCTATTCCCATAAAAGAACTGGCAATAATCATATGACCAGTTGAAGATATTGGTAATAATTCTGTTAATCCTTCTATAATGGCAATAATAATTGTTTCTTGAATAGTCATAATTGATTTTTTAAGAAAGGGTAGTAAAAGTACTTGCTTAGTTATTAATAGAATTAAAAAAGCGGTAATAACACCGCTCTTAATAATTTAATAATGTTAGTAGAATTATACTTTTGATTTTTTAAAAATGGCAAAAATTTCAATGATTAAACCTGCCATAATTAAAATTGGTGCAATAGTTATTCTTGTAGTAGAATAAACTTGTTTGGTGTCAAATACATTTGGGTCGGTAGTTTTTCCGCCACTTAAAAGGACAAATCCAATAGCCATAACAACCCCGCCAATTAACATCCATAAAAGGTTGTCTTTTGTAAATAAAGGGGCTTGCATATTCTTTTTTTGTTCACTCATCACTTTAGTTTTTTATAGTTGCAAGATAAGGGTTTAGTTAAAACAGACGCATCTATTAATACAATTCGTCTAGTTTCATTTTTAAATATTTTAAAACAGATCGGTGGGTGCTATAGACTGAAATGCCTACACCCATCAATATCATACTGCCAAACAAAATAAAGGTTAGTTTAATATCTCGAATCGTTTTTAATTGTGGAAATTGGTTTTCGGCCCAAGTAATAAGGGTAAAAAGTAAAATAATAGCAATTAATGAACTAATTAGTCCATTAACGACTGCTTTTATATTCATTGGCTTGGCAATAAAACCGCGGGTTGCGCCAACCATTTGCATGGTTTTAATTAAAAAGCGGTTACTGAACATGGCCAGTCGTATAGTATTATCAATACTGAAAATCACTATCACACAAAGAATTATGGCCACTACAATAAAAATTAGCCCCACTTTAGAGGCTCGCTCGTTTAAACTAGTAACAAGGCTTTGTGGGTATTGCAATTGGGTAATTTGATTGCCATAAGCAGCCATCAAATCTTGCGAAATTTTTGCAATACTATCATTGTTTACATATTGCGCCTTTGCATAAAAATCAATGCTTTCAGGAAGTGGGTTTGAGTCTAAGATTTTGGCCCAGTCTTCGTTATTTTCCTTGTTCCATATTTCCTTGGCACTTGTTTTATCTACATATACCACATCCTTTGCATAGGGCTTTCCCGAAATGAACTGTTGAATTTGTGAGATAGTGTCTTTGTTCATGGTGCGCAAATAAGCACTCAAACGAATATCTTCTTTGAAGGCATTACCAACCGAGTTGATATTCAAAAAAAACCAACCCATAATGCCCAAAATCAATAAAACCAAGGCCACGCCAACTACACTATAGATATAATTGGGCTTACTACGCTTTAATGATGATTTTCCTACAACGGCCATATTCTTTTAATTTTTCTTACTATCCAACTATTGTTACAAGCGGTTTTGATTTGGCAAATGTAGGCATTTGCGTGCTAAACACTTACATTTGCAGCCACTCAAAATGGGTTTTCTAATTTGAAAATACCCCATTAGTTTGGTAATTAGGTTAAAGAAAGGTTAGGATTAATTTGAGGGAAGTTTTTAGAACTATCTAATTAAATCTTGATTAAAGCAAAATAGCTATTATTTAATATCCAGAACAGTTTGTATACAATGGAATATGATTTTAGAAAAATAGAAAAAGAATGGCAAAAAAAATGGCAAGATAATCATGCCTATCAGGTAAGTAATACCAGTACAAAGCCAAAATATTATGTGCTAGATATGTTTCCTTATCCTAGCGGAGCGGGGTTACATGTGGGGCATCCATTGGGCTATATTGCGTCGGATATTTTTAGCCGATTTAAACGCTTGAAAGGCTTTAATGTATTGCATCCTATGGGATACGATGCGTTTGGTTTACCTGCCGAACAATATGCCATTGAGCACGGCGTACATCCAGCAATAAGCACCGATAAAAACATTCATACATTTCGCAAGCAATTAGATAATATTGGTTTTTGTTTTGATTGGGATAGAGAGGTAAGAACTTGTCAGCCTAATTATTACAAATGGACACAATGGATTTTCTTACAATTATTCAATAGTTTTTTTAATAAAGCAACGCAAAAAGCAACCCCAATAACGGTTTTAGTGGCATCCTTTGAAAAAGAAGGAAATGCGCAGTATCCTTTTCCTGCAGCCGTTAATTATGAGCCAAAAAGCTTTACTGCAGCCAATTGGGCGGGCTATGATTTTAAGCAACAGCAAGAAATATTAATGAATTATCGCTTGGCCTTTTGTGGTTACGGCGAAGTGAATTGGTGCGAAGCTTTAGGAACCGTGTTGGCTAATGACGAAGTAGTAAATGGCGTAAGCGAAAGAGGCGGACATGTGGTGGAAAAAAAGAAATTACGCCAATGGTATTTGCGTATTACCGAATATGCCGATCGCTTATTAGAAGGATTAGACCGCGTAGATTTTAGCGAGTCTATGAAGGAAATGCAATCGAATTGGATAGGAAAAAGTTATGGTGCTGAAATAGATTTTGCCATTGCAGATGCGCCTGTTAATTTCCCATTAAAAGTATATACCACCAGGCCTGATACCCTTTTTGGGGTTGATTTTATGGTGGTGGCACCCGAGCACGACATCATCAATCAAATTACTACAAACGACCAAAAAGAAGCAGTAGCCAATTATTGTGCATATGTAAAAAGCAGAAGTGAAAGAGAGCGTCAAGCAGAGAAAAAAATAAGTGGTTGTTTTACTGGAGCTTATGCCGTAAATCCTTTCAACGGCGTAAAAATTCCTATTTGGATTTCTGAATATGTGTTGGCAGGATATGGAACAGGCGCTATTATGGCTGTGCCTTGCGGAGACGATCGAGATTTTAAATTCGCCCAATATTTTAATATCCCAATAACCAATATTTTAGGAGATGCTTTTAATGGTACAGAAGCCAATTCTACCAAGGACGCCATCTTGCACAATAGTGATTTTTTAAACGGGGTTATCATGCGCGATGCGATTGCCATTGTGAATGATAAATTAACTGCCATGGGCATTGGACAGGCAAAAGTAAATTACCGTATGCGTGATGCCGCTTTTAGTCGCCAAAGATATTGGGGCGAACCTTTTCCAGTACAATGGAAAAATGGAACCGCTATTGCACTTGATGAATCCGTATTGCCATTGCTATTGCCAGAAGTAGAAACGTACTCTCCAGGACCTGAAGGAGAGGGCCCACTAGCCAATATTCCAGCATGGGTGGCAGAAGAATTAGAAACCAATACCATGCCAGGATATGCAGGAAGTAGCTGGTATTTTTTACGCTATATGGATCCACACAATAGCACTAGTTTTTGCGATAGAAAAGTAAGTGATTATTGGAACCAAGTTGACTTATATATTGGCGGAACAGAACACGCAGTAGGGCATTTATTGTATAGTAGAATGTGGACCAAAGCCTTGTATGACTTAGGTTTTATAGGATTTGATGAGCCATTTAAAAAGCTCTTAAACCAAGGTATGATTCAAGGTGCCTCAAGATTTGTATATCGATTAAAAGGCAGCAATGAGTTTATATCATTAGGCCTAATAAAAGACTTTGATACGGTAGATAAATTGCATGTAGATGTAAATATTGTTGATGGCGTTGAACTAGATACCCAAGCGTTTACAAAATGGAAACCTGATTTTGCAGCAGCAACATTTGTGTTAGAAAACGGAAAATACATTTGTGGATTGGAAGTTGAAAAAATGTCGAAATCGAAATTCAACACGGTTAACCCAGACGAGTTGGTGCAAAAATATGGCGCAGATACTTTTAGAATGTACGAGATGTTTTTGGGTCCTGTAGAACAGAGTAAACCATGGGATACCAAAGGAATTGAAGGGGTTCACCGATTCATAAAAAAACTATGGCGTTTGTTTTACGACGAACAAAAAGGAAAGGTTTGGAATAATGATGCCCCAACGCCCGAGGAGCTAAAAATCCTGCACAAAACCATTAAAAAATCGCAGGATGATACCGAGCGATTTAGCTTTAACACTGCAGTTAGTGGGTTTATGATTTGTGTGAATGAGTTAGCCGATTTAAAATGTAATAAGCGCGCAGTTTTAGAGCCCTTGCTAATTTTATTAACGCCCTATGCTCCACATGTAAGTGAAGCACTTTGGGCAGAACTAGGAAATACAAGTTCTATTTTAGATGCTGCATATCCTGTTTTTGACGGGCAATACACCACTGAATCTGCCAAAGAGTATCCGGTAAGCATCAATGGCCGCGTACGAACAAACGTCAACATTTCGTTGGAGGCAACTGCCGATCAAGTACAAGAAATCATACTATCTAATGAATTGGTTCAAAAGTGGATGGAGGGCAAGCCCCTTAAAAAGTTCATTTTTGTAAAAGGCAAGATGATTAACGTAGTGTTTTGATAACAGCTCAAGTAATTTGTAAAACGCCACCCAGAATTGGGTTGGCGTTTTTAGTTTTCTACCTATTCGTGTAAAAATCTAACAACTTAACGATGCATTTATTACATTGCTTTACCAAAATTTAAGTTATGAATTGGAAACGTTTAATATTAACCATTACTAGTACTGCTGCCTTATTTGCTGCAGGCGCTCAAAAAATTAGTTTTAGTCAGTCAGATTTACTGGCCAATAATCTTCCTAAAAATTTTCTAAATACCTTACCACAAGTGGTAAAATGGGTAGATGACGAACATGTGATTTTAAATCAAAAAATCCATCCAGATTCTGCTAGTAAAAACTATATACTAGATGTAGTGTCTGGCGTATTCACCGAAACAAAAGGCGGTGGCGGCGGAAGAGGCTTTGGAGGCGGAGGCGCTATGATGCAAGGACGAGGCGGATTTGCTGCTCCAGCATCGCCTTATGCCAAACAAATTGTTGAAAAAGACAATGATATTTTTTATAAACTAGGTACTGAAGAAAGAAGGTTAACCAATGATAAGGCCGAAGAAAAAAATCCAACATTTTCGCCCGACAGCAATTTTGTAGCCTATACCAAAAACAATAATCTTTATACCTACAACTTAACAACTAATAAAGAAAACCAATTAACAACTGATGGCACTGCCACAACATTAAATGGGTATGCAAGCTGGGTATATTTTGAAGAAATATTCGGACGTTCAACACGTTACCGTGCATTTTGGTGGAGACCCGATAGCAAGCAATTGGCTTATATGCATTTTGATGAAAGCATGATTCCCATGTTTCCAATATACAATAGTGAAGGCACACATGGCTTTGTAGAAGAAACCCGATATCCAAAATCTGGCGACAAAAATCCAGAAGTAAAAATTGGGTTTATTAATCCTAATGGTGGAAAAACTACTTGGGCAGATTTTAATGAAAAAGACGACCAGTATTTTGGCTGGCCAGTATGGAAACCAGGCACCACCAACCTTTTGGTGTATTGGATGAATCGCGGACAAGACAATATGAAAATGTATGACGTAGATCCAACCAATGGAAAGAAAAAAGAAATCTACGATGAAAAACAAAAAACTTGGATCGACTTAGAAGACCGAGTAAGCGGACGTGTAAACTTTATTAATGATAACAAGAATTTTATCATGCAAAGTGATCGTAGCGGTTGGAACCATTTGTATTTGTATACAAGCGATGGTGTTTTAAAGAATCCAATCACTACCGGTAATTACACTGTTACAGGCATTAAATTTATTGATGAAAAAAATAGCCAAGTATTCTTTACTGCACGTTCTAGAGAAAACACTGCACGTGCTGATTTTTATGTGGTAAAATTCAATGGCACAGATTTAAAACGCTTGAGTTTTGGCGAATATAACCACAATATTAATTTATCGCCCAATGGCAAATATTTTATTACTACCTACAGCAATGTAACTACACCAAGCAAAATGACTTTGGTAGATACTAAGGGTAAAATAATTAAAGAATTAGGCGATGCAAAAAATGCAGAACTAGAAAAATATAACCTAGCAAAAACCGAATTAATTCGCATTAAAAGTGCCGATGGATTATTTGATTTACCAGCAATGGTTACTTGGCCATTAAATATGGATCCAAATAAAAAATATCCTATTCTAGTAAGTATCTATGGAGGTCCAAATGCAGGTACCGTAATGGATGGATGGAACTGGAGTGCTAACCGCCAATTCTATGCACAAGAAGGATTGATTCAAGTAGCATTCGACCACCGTGCGAGTGGGCATTTTGGAAAAGCAGGGGTTAACTATATGCACCGTAATTTGGGCTATTGGGAAATGGAAGATTATAAAACAATGGCCAAATGGTTTATTGCCAACGGACAAGTAGATCCTACCAAAGTATGTATTACAGGCTTTAGTTATGGTGGATATATGAGTTGTTATGCATTGACTTATGGTGCAGATGTATTTACACATGCAATGGCTGGTGGAAGTGTGGTAGACTGGCGTTTATACGATAGTCATTATACCGAAAGATTTATGGATACGCCAGAAGAAAATCCAGATGGATATAAATCAAGTAGTGTATTAACTTATGTAGACAAATTTAAAGGCGTATTACAATTGGTACATGGCACCATGGATGACAATGTGCACATGCAAAATAGTATTCAATTAGTAAGTGCATTAGAAGACAAAGGCAAAGACTTTGAATTCTTATTATATCCTGGTGGAAGACATGGATGGCCAGG
>JAPLEL010000061.1 GCA_026391415.1 Bacteroidota bacterium | reverse complement strand
GGTGAATCTGCTTATTCTGTTTTGGTCAATTTTTGGCTAAAAAGGGTCATTTTTTGGCAATTACGACCCTTTTTTGCTTAAAAATGCCTGTTTTTTGGTCATTTTTAGGTTTATCCACACTAATCCACAGCTCAATCACATGGCTTTTGGCAAAAATTGGCTTAAACTATTGCTGCCATTGGATTATAGCCCATTTTTTCTTGTGGATAAATACAGGTGCTTAAAATGATGGTTTAAAGTGGGAAAAAGTGTTATTTTGTGTTAACAAGTGGTAAAAAAGTAAAAACTAATTAACAAATGCAAGGATTTCATGGAGAATATGAAGCAACGGTAGACGCGAAAGGTCGCTTTCTACTTCCTGGCGGACTGAAAAAACAGTTACCGGAAGGAGAGAGTCGCTTTATCCTCAGCCGTGGTTTTGAAAAATGTCTCACATTATATCCTTTAAAAAGTTGGGAACTCATTATTGCTAAAATTAGCAAATTGAATGATTTCGATCCTAAGGTACGCCAATTCCGCCGTCAGTTTTTAGGTGGGGCTACCGAAATTGAATTGGATGCTGCCGGCCGTATGTTATTGCCTGGTACGCTTCGTGAATTTGCAGGTTTAAATAAAGATATCGTTTTGGCCGCAGCCCTTGATCGTTTTGAAATTTGGGATGCTTCTAAATATACTCAGCTCTTTGAAGATTTTTCACCCGATGCTTTCAGTAATCTGGCGCAGGAAGTGATGGCAGAAAAAGGAGATAACAATAACAGTTGAATTTAATCGGATTTTTTTATGCGTACTTCTGCGGATTCCGATTTAAATTTTTCTCCTCCTGCCAACGACTACCACGTGCCTGTTATGTTTCAGGAAGCGTTAGATGGCTTATCCATTAAACCAAACGGCATTTATGTTGATTGCACTTTTGGTGGCGGTGGTCATAGCAGGGGGATTTTGGATAGGCTAAATGAGCAAGGAAAATTATTTGCCTTCGATCAAGACGCCGATGCCAAACAAAACCTGCCTAACGATAATCGAATTGTGTTTGTCCCTGCCAACTTTAAACATCTTCAGCGGTTTTTGCGCTTGAATCATGTTACTAAAGTGGATGGCATTTTAGCCGATTTGGGCGTGAGTAGTTATCAGTTTGACGAAGGGGATCGTGGATTTTCTATTCGCTTTGATGGTCCTTTAGACATGCGAATGGATAGGCGCCAAGCTTTATCTGCTGCGGATATTATTGAAAAGTATACGGAGCAACAATTGCACAAATTATTTGAGCAATATGGCGAAGTAACCAATTCAATTACGCTTGCTAAACACATTGTTCAGCATCGCAAACAATTGCCGGCAAAAACAATTCAACAGTTTAAAGCTTTAATAAGTGCGGTAGTAAAAGGGAATCCTAATAAATACTTAGCACAAGTTTTTCAGGCTTTGCGTATGGAAGTAAACGACGAAATGGGTGCACTAAAAGAAATGTTAGAACAAGTGCCTGCCATTTTAAATCAGGGTGGACGTATTGCTATCATTACGTTTCACTCAATTGAAGATAGGTTAGTGAAGAATTTTTTTAAGCGAGGAACTTTTGAAGAGCTACAAGATAATCCCCTGATTTCTGTGGAGCGCGAAAAAATCTTAAAAATTATTACCAAAAAACCAATGGTTGCTGGAGCTAATGAATTAAAAATAAATAAGCGTAGCAGGAGTGCTAAGCTAAGGGTTGCAGAAAGAGAATCTTATTAATAAAATAATTACGTAAAAATAATTCATATTGGCTGCCACAGTAAATACTAGTGCTTCTAAAAACCCACTCAAAGGGCTTTTTAACTATCAGTGGATAGTTAGCAATATTCCTTTCTTTTTATTTCTAACCGCACTTACTGTTTTATACATCGCAAATGGTCATAGCGGCGATAAAATTGTTCGAAAAATTAATGCAACCAATAACGAATTAAAGGAATTACAGTTTGAATATAAAACTTTAAAAAGTGAAGTGATGTTTAAGAGTGAGGAAGCAGAAGTGTTGAAAGCTGCTACACCATTGGGTTTAAAGATTAGTAGAGAAACGCCGCAGCGTTTAAAGGGTAAATAGATTTTTAATAATAGGTATATATTTTTTTAACAAGGTGCAGCTATTGCCGTAGAAAAAATGGAAGTAAAACACGACATACTTTGGAGGGTTTATCTCAGTTTTATACTGGTGATAATAGTATGTGTGGCTATTTTTAGCAAGGCTGTTTATATTCAACAAGTTCAAGGCACTCATTGGAGAAGCATGAGTGATAGCCTTCACCAACGCATTGATTCTTTAGAGGCCGAACGCGGAACTATATTTAGCGAAGACGGACAAATGCTTAGCACCAGTATTCCGCAATTTGATTTATTCATTGATTTTAGAGTAGATTATTTACACGAAAAAAATGGCATTCATTTTAGAAATAATGTTGACTCTCTCGGCTACTATTTAGCTAATTTATTTAAAGACCGTTCTGCAGAAAGTTATGCGCAAGTATTTAAGCAAGCTTACGCCGATAACGAACCTTATTTTGAACTCCACAAAAAAACTAGTTTTCGCGAATACGAAATTTTACGCAAGTTTCCTTTGTTTAAAGATGGCCGTTACAAGAGTGGATTGATTGTGAATGAAAAAAATATCCGACTAAATCCGTTTGGTATTTTAGCTTTCAGAACCATTGGCTTAGACAGAGAAAGTTCTAAAGTGGGTTTAGAAAAAACCTATGATAGTATATTGAAAGGACGCGATGGAAAGCAATGGGTACGCACTATTGCGGGTGGCGTGAAGGTTCCTGTAACCGACGAATATATTGTGGAACCAGAAACTGGTAAAGATATTATTAGTACTGTTGATGTGTTTATTCAAGAGATTACCGAAAACGCATTGTTGCGCATGTTGCAAAAAAATGATGCCGATCATGGTTGCGCTATTGTGATGGAAACCAAAACCGGAAAAATTAAAGCCATTGCCAATTTGGGTAGGGGTAGTAATGGTAATTATTGGGAAGATTATAATTATGCCATTAGTCCTTCGGAACCTGGATCTACTTTTAAATTGGCTACTTTATTGGCTTTATTAGAAGATAAAAAAGTAACGCTTAATAATATTGTTGACTTAGAAGGGGGCATTTGGAAATATGCTGGACTAACTGTTTTTGATTCTGAACAAAAAGGTCAAAGACAAGTAACCGTTAAACAAGCTTTTGAATTGAGTTCTAATGTAGGGATGGCCAAATTGGCTATATCGGCCTATGCTGCACAACCTTGGCAGTTTATTAACCAGTTGAAAAAAATGCAACTCGATACACTTACTGGGATTGATTTAGTAGGTGAAATAGGACCAACTATTTATAAACCGGGGAATAAAATTTGGGGCCCTAGTTCTCTTCCTTGGATGGCTTTTGGTTATAATTTACTAATCTCTCCTTTGCAAACACTTTCACTATATAATGCTATTGCCAACCAAGGCAAAATGATGCGTCCGTACTTGGTTTCTGCTATTAGAGAAGAAGGTGTGTTGATTAAAGAAATTAATCCTGTTACGGTGCACGAATCGGTTTGTTCTAACCAAACACTTGGGCTATTGCAATCTTGCTTAGAAGGTGTTTGTTCGCAAGGAACGGCTAAAGATTTATTTAAGAATAGTTTGTTTTCGGTGGCTGGTAAAACAGGCACCGCATTAATTGCTAATAACAATAAAGGCTATGACGATAAAATTTACCAGTCTTCGTTTGCTGGTTATTTTCCTGCTAATAATCCGCAGTACACTTGTGTTGTTGTGATTAAAAATAAACCCCATGCTGCTGTATTTTATGGTGCAGCTGTTGCGGGTCCGGTGTTTAAAGAAATTGCCGACAGATTGTATAGCACTTATGTAAAACAAAGTTTAGCACCGCAACCTATTGTACAAAAAAATGATAGCACTGTTTTGAGCTATTCAGGTTCTAAAAAAGAAATGCTACATGTTTTATCGGCCTTACATATTCCTTTTAAAGATTCTAGTTTAAATGCGCAATGGGCTAGTGTAAATGGGAATTCTAAATATGTTACTACTACTGCCAATACAATTGATACAAGAATAATGCCTACGCTAAAAGGTATGGGCTTAAAAGATGCGGTGTATTTGTGCGAGAATATGGGATTGCGTTTAAGTATTAAAGGGAAAGGAAAAGTGATGGTGCAATCAATTGTTCCAGGACAGGCAATTAATAAAGGAACATTTGTTGCATTAGAATTGAATTAAAAAAGTTATGGCAAAATTGCAAGACATATTGTACAAAGTTCGTATTAAGGAAGTGCATGGTAGCACCAATCTTGAGGTGAATGCTATACAAATTGATTCGCGAAAAGTGGCCAAGGGAGCGATTTTCGTTGCCATTACTGGCGAACAACAAGATGGCCATTTATATATTAACAAAGCCATTGAACTGGGTGCACGCGCTATTATTTGCGAAACACTTCCTACTTTATTAAACGATGGGGTTACGTATATTTTAGTAACTAATTCTAACGAAGCAGTGGCGTATATGGCTAATCAGTTTTATGATGCACCTAGTGCTAAATTAAAATTAGTTGGTGTTACTGGTACGAATGGTAAAACAACCATTGCTACTGTATTATTTAAACTCTTTACACAATTAGGCTATACCTGTGGTTTAATTAGCACCGTTCAAAATCAAATTGCAGATACAATTATTCCTGCAACTCATACTACGCCCGATGCAGTGAATTTAAATGCCTTATTGCGTAATATGCTAGACGCTGGTTGCACCCATGTTTTTATGGAATGCAGTAGCCATGCAATTAACCAACATCGTATTACTGGCTTATATTTTACAGGCGGCTTGTTTAGTAATATTACCCACGACCACCTCGATTACCACAAAACTTTTGAAGAATATATTAAAGTTAAAAAACGCTTTTTTGATGGGCTTAGCAATTCGGCATTTGCTATTTCAAATGCCGACGATAAGCGCGGTACAGTGATGTTACAAAATACAATAGCCAAACAATTTTACTATAGCCTAAAAACAATGGCTGCTTTTAAAGGTAAAATTTTAGAAAATGGGTTGCAAGGTTTGGTGATGTTGGTGAATGATAAAGAAGTGCATTTTAGATTGATAGGTGAATTTAATGCCTACAATATTTTGGCTATTTATGGTGCGGCTATTTGTTTGGGCGAAGACAGTCAAACTGTATTAACGGCCATGAGCATGCTTACTAGTGCAGAAGGTCGTTTTGATTATACTATAAGCCCTAACAATGTAATTGGTATTGTTGATTATGCACACACGCCAGATGCCATAGAGAATGTGTTGGCTACTATAAAAAAATTACGCAAAGGCTACGAACAAGTGATTACAGTGATAGGTTGTGGTGGTGATAGAGATAAAACAAAAAGACCGATTATGGCCGCTGCTGCTGCGGGTTTGAGCGATAAAGTTATTCTTACTTCCGACAACCCTCGTACAGAAGATCCTGAAGAAATTTTGCGCGAAATGGAAGCGGGCTTAAATACTGCAGCCAAAAGAAAAACCATTACAATAGCCGATAGAAAAGAAGCGATTGCCATGGCGGTTCAATTGGCTAAGCCAGAAGATATTATTCTTATTGCAGGTAAGGGGCACGAAAAATACCAAGAAATAAAAGGGGTGAAACATCCTTTTGATGACAAAGAAATATTGCGTTTACTTTTTGAATCCACACAAAATAAATAAACCAAACTATGTTATACTATTTGTTTAATTGGCTTAATAAATCTTTTCATATTCCTGGCGCAGGATTGTTTCAATTTCTGTCGTTCAGAATTGCCATGGCTGTTGTGTGCTCTTTGTTGATTGCAACAGTATATGGCAAAAGAATTATTCTATTACTACAAAAGAAACAAATTGGAGAATCGGTTCGTGATTTGGGTTTGGCTGGACAAGAACAAAAAAAAGGTACACCTACCATGGGTGGTATTATTATATTAATTAGTATTTTAATTCCTACTTTATTATTTGCCAATTTAGATAAAGTATATATCCGCTTAATGATTTTGTGTACGGTGTGGTTGGGTGTGATTGGTTTCTTAGACGATTTATTTAAAATTCGTGCCCGTAAAGCAGCGCAAAACAAAAATGTAAAATATATTAAAAGCGATAGCGATGGTTTAGCGGGTATTTCAAAAATTATTGGTCAAGTTGGTTTAGGAATAATAATTGGCATTACACTTTATTTTAGCAATGCAGTTACGGTAGAGCGCGAAGTGATTACTACAACGCATGCACAATTACAAAAAGGCGAAAGACTTTCTAAGGATTCTAATATTATTATTCGTACCCTCAATGGTGTTGAGAAAAGATTTGTAAAAGTACAAACACCTATTACCACTATTCCATTTGTAAAGAACCATGAGTTTAATTATAGTAGATTAATTTCTTGGATGGGTGCTGGCGCCGAAAAATACACTTGGATTATTTATGTGCTGATTGTAATTTTTATTGTTACAGCGGTTTCTAACGGCGCCAATTTAACCGATGGTTTAGACGGATTGGCTGCAGGCGTGAGTGCCATTATTGGCGCGGGTATTGGCGTATTTGTATATGTAAGTGGCAACTATATTTTTGCCGATTATTTTGATGTAATGTACATTCCTAATTTGGGCGAGCTGTCTATTTTTGTGGGTGCATTTGTGGGTGCTTGTATTGGATTTTTATGGTACAATGCTTATCCTGCCCAAGTATTTATGGGCGATACCGGATCACTTGCACTAGGTGGTATTATTGCGTCGCTTGCATTTATTGTCCGCAAAGAATTATTGATTCCTATTTTCTGTGGTGTGTTTTTAATTGAAGATGTAAGCGTAATTATTCAGGTAGCTTATTTTAAATACACGAAAAAGAAATATGGCGAAGGCAAGCGTGTTTTTTTAATGAGTCCACTACACCACCACTATCAAAAAAGAGGATTTCACGAAAATAAAATTGTAATACGTTTTTGGATTGTAACCATTTTACTAGTAGTAGCAAGTATTGTAACACTAAAAATTAGATAAGCATCATGAACACCATTCATCAAACTAACCCAATTCAAACTACTGCCACCGGCATTGGTATGGGTATACGTTTGGTGATTCTTGGATCAGGCGAATCTGGCATTGGTGCAGCCTTACTAGCCAAACAAAAAGGCTATGAAGTATTTGTAAGTGATGCAGGTTCAATTAAACCTAATTATAAAACTGAATTAGAAAACAACGGAATTGACTTTGAAGAATTAGGTCATACAGAAGCTTTGATTTTAAATGCAAAAGAAATTGTTAAGAGCCCTGGTATTCCTGAAAAAAATTCATTAGTAAAAATCATTCGCGAAATAGGTATTCCAGTAATTAGTGAAATTGAATTGGCGTATCGATTTAAAGGGGATAGTAAAATTATTGCCATTACCGGTAGCAATGGTAAGAGCACCACTACTTCTTTAATTTATCATATCTGTATTACAGCTGGTTTAGACGCAGCTTTGGTTGGCAATATTGGTTTTTCATTTGCGCGACAAATTGCCGAAGCGCCCAAAGATTGGTACATAGCAGAAATCAGTTCTTTTCAATTAGATGATATAAAACTGTTTAGACCTAATGTGTCTATTTTATTAAATATTACCGAAGACCATTTAGACCGATACGAATACAAATTTGAAAACTATATCAACAGCAAATTTAGGATCATCCAAAATCAAACGATGGAAGATGCTTTTATTTATTGTGCCGATGATTTAGTAATTGAAAAAAAATTGCGAACACTAACCATCCATACTAACCCATTACCATTCTCTATGAAACAAGAACTAAAAAAAGGAGGCTACATCAAAGGCGATCAGATGATGCTGAGAATCCAAGAAGAAAGAGTAAGCATGAGTATTTACGATTTTGCCTTAAAAGGTAAACATAACAACTACAACACTATGGCAGCAGGGATTGCAGCGGCAACAATTGGTATTAGAAAAGAAAAAATTAGAGAAGCTGTAAACAATTTTCATAGCCTAGAACACCGCATGGAATTTGTTGCAATGGTACGTGGCATTGAGTTTGTTAACGATAGTAAGGCAACCAATGTAAACAGCACTTGGTATGCATTGGAAAGTATGAACAAGCCAACTATTTTAATACTTGGTGGTACCGACAAGGGCAATGATTATGCGTTAATTGCCGAACTAATGAAAGAAAAAGTAAAAGCAATTGTTTGCATGGGTGTTGATAATAAAAAAATTATTGAAGCTTTTAAAGGACTAGTGCCTGTAATTGTAGAAACTGATTCTGCAAAAAAAGCAGTAGATGCATCTTTTGCAATTGCAGAAAAAGGCGATGTGGTTTTATTAAGCCCAGCTTGTGCAAGTTTCGATTTATTTAAAAATTACGAAGACCGCGGAACACAATTTAAAGAAGCAGTGAAGGAGTTATAATTTTAAGAGTTTGGTAAATAGTTAGTAGGATTTTTTATTGATCAATTACATGAATGAATTAAACGATACCCTTTTTTCGCAAATGCCTACCATTGGTGGGATGCGTGGCCAACTAGTTAACAGAACTAGGGGTGATAAATACATATGGGGTATTGTAATTATTCTTTCATTGATTTCTATTTTGGTAGTGTATAGCGCCACAGGTTCTTTGGCCTATGCAAAGAACAAGGGAAACACCAACTGGTACTTGTTTAAACAGGTTTCTTTTTCCTTGATAGGATTTGTGCTTATTTATTTTTTACACCGTATTAATTACACCATTTTTTCGAGGGTGGCTACAATTCTATTTTGGGCATCTATCCCATTATTATTATATACACTTTTATTTGGGGCAAAAATTAATGAAGGTAGCCGTTGGATTAAAGTACCCATCATTAATTTAACCATTCAAACCAGCGATATGGCTAAGCTGGCTTTATTCATGTATTTGAGTAAACTATTAAGCAAAAAGCAAGAGGTTATTAAAGATTTTAAAAAAGGATTTATACCAGTTATTTGGCCAGTAGTAGTTATTTGCGCTTTAATTATGCCGGCTAATTTATCGAACGCATTATTAACGGGCGCTACTTCTTTATTGTTGTTGTTTATTGGCCGGGTGAGTATGAAACATATTATGTTGGTGATTCTTATTGCAATGATTCCAGTAGGATTTATTATATCGGTAGCAGTGGTTACTTACACAGGTAAGCAAGACGATTCGGGTAAAGCACAAGTAGGTATTGAAAAAGTAAAATCATTTGGTCGTTTAGGTACATGGGTAAAACGTGTACAAGATTTTATTTATGCAAAAGATAAAGAAACGCCATACCAAGTACAGCAAGCAAAAATTGCTATTGCCAATGGCGGAATTCTTGTGGGTTTAGGACCAGGCAATAGTAGACAAAGAAATTTTTTACCACAGGCTTACAATGATTTTATTTATTCTATAATTATAGAAGAGTACGGACTATTGGGTGGGGCATTAATTATTTTTATATACTTGGTCTTTTTGTTTAGATGCATTCGAATTTTTAAAAAATGTCCGTATGCATTTGGGGCTTTTTTAGCGCTAGGATTGAGTTTTACGCTAGTGATACAAGCCGTTGCCAATATGGCGGTTAACGTAAACTTAGTACCTGTAACTGGGGTAACATTACCACTAGTAAGTATGGGCGGCAGTTCATTTTTATTTACCTGTTGTGCTATTGGATTGGTGTTAAGTGTGTAAGCATGGCAAAAAAATTTATCATCGCAGGGGGCGGAACTGGAGGACATATTTTTCCGGCCATTGCTATTGCCAATGCATTGAAAGTATTGCAACCCGATGCTGAATTTTTGTTTGTGGGTGCAAAAGGTAAAATGGAAATGGAAAAAGTGCCGCAAGCGGGTTTTAATATTATTGGCATAACCATTGCGGGATTTGATAGGGCATCGGTACTAAAAAATATTTTGCTACCCTATAAATTAGTGTGCAGTTTTTTAGAAACTAAAAAAATATTTAAAAACTTTACACCCGATGCAGTGATTGGTGTTGGGGGCTATTCTTCCTTTCCTGTTTTAAAATTTGCCCAGCTAAAAAATATTCCAAGCTTTATACACGAGAGTAATTCTTTTGCCGGAAAATCAAACCAATTATAGGATAAAAA
>JAPLEL010000261.1 GCA_026391415.1 Bacteroidota bacterium | reverse complement strand
TTGATTCTTGTGCGTTTCTAACTCTGCAGGATCATGTACAATTTTTTCACTTCCATGCGTTTCTAATAAATCTAAAGTGGGATATTTATAGTCTTTTAAATCGAGTGTAACATCATATTTACTAGCCAAACTTCCTACCGCTGCCGCTACTTTAGAACTCATGGGTTCTTCTGCTTGTGGAACCGCTTTTATTTCTAATTCTAAATCGGCATTTTGTAAGACGTCTACACTTGGCGTTTTTGCAATTGGGGTATAAGGAACAAGTATCTCAGGCTCGAGCAACTCTTCTACTTCTGCAATATCTTTTTCTTGTAAATCAAACTGGTTTAAAGGGCTGATAAGTTCTTCTTCATCTGGCTCAACCAACACTACTTCTGATCCATCATTTTTAAGTTTGTTATTACTTAAAGGTTCTTCGGCACTTTCATGTATAAAAAGCTTTGCTTCTGTTGTTGATTCATTCCATTCTTTAAATACAGGCAGTTCGTCATCCACTAAATCAGGTATTTCATTTGTAGTAGATACCGTAATACTATCTGATGATTTCTTATTCCATTCTGGCAACACAAATCTTGGATTAAATCGCCAAATAACATAAGTAAATACTGCTAATAATAAGATTGCCCCCGTTCCTAATTTACCCAACCATTTCACAAACCAATCACGCATAATTTCACCTACAGCACCTCCCCAAGAAAATTCACTTCCAATTGTAACAAAAGCAAAAGCCATGCTTAATACTAATAATCCTACAACAACATATTTGATATTTCTTGTAACCTTAAAAATGACTTTATCGAACAACAAATTCATTCCCAATACAAAGAAAAAAGTACATAATAAATAAGCAGCCAACCCAAATCCTCTATAAATTAATAGATGTGCTGTATAAGCACCAAGTACACCCAATAAGTTGTTGACTTTAACATCGGCCGTTGAAAAAATCTTTATGCCAAATTGGTGAACAATGTCTTGGTCTTCTTGCCATGAAAACAGGTAGGAAGTAAGCGCTACAAACAAGAATCCTGCAGTAAGCAAACTGATTGCACCCGCTATTTTGCCTGTTCGTTCGTCCTTTACAACTTCTGTAACAGTTACCTGCGCTTCTTTATCGGCAGTTAATTGTTCTGGATCTGGAGGAGGAGGCGTTTTCTTTTTTAAAATATTGGCCATGAAAACAAATATAAGCTATGCAACTGCGCTGAAAATGAAAGGGCAAGCCGATGTGCAAAACTGTTGTATAGTAAGGGAGTTTTCCACTATTAATTGCTTTTTTTAACCCCAATACCTAGTAAAATCCAGCCAAGTATTAAAAAAAGACCGCCGATTGGGGTGATAGCGCCTACCCATGAAAAGTTTGTATTGCCTAAATAGGCCATATAAGTTAGTGTGTATAATGATCCGCTAAACAGGGCAATTCCAACCATAAAAAAAACACCCGCATTTCTAATTAGTTTGTTCGGATTTTTATCATAAAGTATCCCCCGCAGTTTCAAAAGTCGTTAGCGCTTGCTCTGAAACCAACTGTTTTAATGCGTGGGCCCCAAAAGCCCCAAGCGCTACTGTTAATGCACCCAAAAAAGCAGCAGTAACAATGAATTTATTTTGCATTTTCTTTGATGATTTTTAGAAATGTTTTTTCG
Source organism: Bacteroidota bacterium (assembly GCA_026391415.1). Classification (GTDB taxonomy): domain Bacteria; phylum Bacteroidota; class Bacteroidia; order Chitinophagales; family Chitinophagaceae; genus Sediminibacterium. The sequence continues at coordinate 1,250 of JAPLEL010000261.1, read as the reverse complement.
TTAATATCGGCTTTGGTTAAATGAATTGTTGCTTGTTCATAAAATGGCAACCGCTCATTTCTTTTATTGGTTAAAAAATCGTGCAATGCTGCGTCTGATAAATTTTTTATTAAAGGACGATGCGCTTTTTCTGGTACTAATCTTTTTACTAATTCATCAATGGGTTCATCAATCCAAATAGTTAATCCTTGCTGATTCATCCATTTGATGTTTTCACTAAAACAGGGTGTGCCACCTCCTGTTGCTAGTACAAAGGATTTTTTTTCTTTAAACCAGCGTAAAATTTTTGCCTCTTGTATTCGAAAATATTCTTCGCCATCTTCTGCAAAAATTTCTTGAATTGTTTTTTCTTCATTAGACTCTATCACAAAGTCTAAATCATATCCACCAGTTTTTATTTTTTTAGCTAAAGACTTTGCCCAATAAGATTTACCACTACCCATCATTCCAATAAGGAAAATTTTATGCTGTATGGGAGTAATTGTTTCCATATAAAAAATAATTTATGTAAATGCATTAAACCCTGTAATATCCATTCCAGTAATTAATAAATGAATATCGTGTGTGCCTTCGTAAGTAATTACACTTTCTAAATTCATCATGTGCCGCATTACACTGTATTCTCCTGTAATGCCCATCCCTCCTAATATCTGCCGGGCATCTCTTGCAATATTAGTGGCTATTTCGCAACTGTTTCTTTTAGCCATACTTATTTGTTGTGCAGTTGCTTTTCCTTCATTCATTAATACACCTAAACGCCATACCAATAATTGTGCTTTTGTAATTTCAGTGATCATTTCTACCAATTTCTTTTGTTGCAATTGAAAGCCACCTATTGGCCGATCAAATTGGGTTCTTTCTTGACTATACCGCAAAGCAGTATCATAACAATCCATAGCAGCCCCAAGTGCACCCCAAGCTATTCCATACCTTGCTTTGGATAAGCAGCCTAATGGCCCTTTTAATCCTTTAATATTTGGTAAAATATTTTCTTTAGGAATCACTACATTATCAAACACTAATTCACCAGTGGCACTTGCGCGCAAACTCCATTTTCCATGAATAGTTGGTGCGCTAAATCCTTTCATTCCTCGCTCTACTATAACACCTACAATATCTCCTGAATCGTTTTTGGCCCATACAATTGCTACTTGTGCAATTGGCGCATTACTAATCCACATTTTAGAACCATTCAATATATGATGATCCCCCGCATCTGTTAATTTGGTTAACATGCCAGATGGATTGCT
>JAPLEL010000096.1 GCA_026391415.1 Bacteroidota bacterium | reverse complement strand
GTGGGGCTTGTGTAAACAATGCAAGTTGGCATTTAACCAATCATAGCTTGCCTTTTGGCGGAAGAGGTTTTAGTGGTACAGGTGCTTATCATGGCAAATTTTCTATAGATACTTTCAGTCATAAAAAAGCAGTGATGAAAACGCCTACATGGTTTGATCCTGCCATGAAATATCCACCATTTAAAGGAAAGCTTTGGTTGTTTAAATGGTTAATTCGCTAATAAATGACAAAAAAAATTATGAAAAGTATTATCATTGGCCTACTCATTTTTGGTGGAGGGAGTTTGTTATTAAAAAAGAAAGATATGAGTTATCGACAGTCTATTTTAAAAGCCATGTATCCAGTAATTATGTTTCCTGGAAAACTGTTTGGCGCGCAGCAGTCTATAAAAATAAATGCAGAAAATAAATTACCGCTAGTTGATTTTTTTGCACAAAAAATTACGCTGAATGATGGCACCGAAATAGTTTTAAACCAATTTAAAGGAAAAAAAATATTATTGGTGAACACCGCAAGTGATTGTGGTTATACAGGTCAATATGCGGAACTAGAAAAATTGCACCAACAGTATTTAAATAATTTAATTATTATAGGATTTCCTGCAAATGATTTTAAAGGGCAAGAAAAAAAAGGCGACTCCGCCATTGCTGAATTTTGTAAAATAAATTATGGCGTTAGTTTTTTCTTGGCTAAAAAATCGGTTGTAATAAAAGGCGCTGACCAAAATCCTATTTTTGATTGGTTATCGAATAACACAAAAAATGGTTGGTGCAGTCAAGCGCCGGTTTGGAATTTTTGTAAATATTTGGTGAATGAAAATGGGGAACTAACACATTTTTTTCCGCAAACAATTTCGCCTTTAGATACACAAGTAATTGCGGCTATTGAAACAGCTAGTGTTGCAGCAAAAAATTAAACAGGACATTTTTCGTGGTAATTGATTAACTCAATAGTGGATCTTTCAAAAGTATAGCCTTGGTAGTATTGGTACAATTCGTCTAGTACTGCTTCAATTTCTTCAACTGTTGTGAGTGTAACTAACTTAGTTCTGAACTCTTTAATATTGGGTAACCCTTTTAAGTAATTGGTATAGTGTCTGCGCATTTCATTGATGCCAGCAATAGGTCCTTTCCAGTCAAAAGATTTGTGCAAGTGTTTCTTGCAAACAATAATTCTTTCTTCAAGTGTTGGGGGCGCCATTAATTCGCCGGTTTTTACATAGTGTTTAATCTCTCTAAAAATCCAAGGATAGCCAATGGCGGCTCTGCCAATCATTATTCCATCTACTCCGTATCTTTCTTTGTATTCTGCCGCTTTTTGTGGCGAGTTAATATCGCCATTTCCAAAAATGGGTATATGAATACGCGGGTTGTTTTTTACTTTGGCAATCAAAGACCAATCTGAATGCCCTTTGTATAATTGGGCGCGGGTTCTCCCGTGAATGGCCAAGGCTTTAATACCGGAGTCTTGTAGTCTCTCGGCTACTTCTTCAATGTTCAAACTACTATCATCCCAACCTAAACGGGTTTTAACCGTTACAGGCAATTTGGTACTTCTTACTACTGCTTCGGTTAATCGAACCATTAAGTCTAGGTCTTTCAATACACCTGCGCCAGCTCCTTTACTCACTACTTTTTTAACCGGACAACCAAAATTAATATCTAATAAATCGGGGTTTACGGTGTCTACAATTCGGGCGCTGAGTGCCATAGCATCTTCATCTCCCCCAAATATTTGAATTCCAATCGGTCTTTCATAATCGAAAATGTCTAGCTTTTGACGGCTTTTCATGGCATCTCTAATAAGCCCTTCGCTGCTAATAAATTCGGTATACATTAGGTCGGCACCATTGTCTTTGCAAACTGCTCGAAAGGGTGGATCACTCACGTCTTCCATTGGCGCGAGTAATAAGGGGAAATTGGGTAAAACGATATTGCCTATTGTAACCATACTATTTGTACTTCCTGTTTTGTTCGGCTGCAGGTGGCAAAGGCTACCCTTTATCCATTAACTTGCAGCTAAATGCCATAAAAAAAGCAAATTTACATCCTATATTTTAGAATTGATGCAACAGAAAACACAACTAACATTTCCTATACAGTTTGCGATGCTATTGTCTTTACTAGGAATTGGCATAATTGTAGGAAATTTATTCATCCTAGGGCTTGGTGCAAACTTGATGCACGTGCCTATGAAAGAGGTGCCTGCATTGCTTACTAAGCCAGGCTTCATGCGTATTGCGCAATTATTGAATTCACTTGCGTCGCTGATTGTTTTTTGTATTCCGGCCATTGTTTTGGCTAAAATTTTAAATAATCATCCTTTTCAACAGTTGCAGTTTCGTTCTAAAATAGCACTCAAGCAAGTTTTATTGGTGGTTTTATTGGCGTTTACTGGTTTATTATTAAGTGGCGCACTCGGTGAATTAAATGAGTCTATTTGGCTGCCGGCTAAATGGTTAATTAAGGCAAGAGAAATGGAAAATTCGTACAAAGAAACCATGTTGTCTATGGCAACAATGCATTCTTTTACCGATTACTTAATTGCTTTATTGGTGATGGCTTTTTGCCCTGCTTTATTTGAGGAAGTACTATTTAGGGGCGGTTTTCAGCAGATTTTTGTGGGATGGACCAAAAATATTTTTCTAGGTATTTTAATTACTAGCATACTATTTAGCGCGATTCATTTTTCATTTTTTGGTTTTTTACCAAGACTAGGTTTGGGAATGGTATTGGGGTATGTTTTTTATTTTGGAAGAAATATTTGGTTAAATATTTTGATGCATTTTTTTTACAACGGCATGATAGTAACACAACTTTATGTAGCATCCATTCGCGGAAAAAATATTGAAAAAACCATGGACGAAAATATGCCAATATGGTGGGGATTATTGGCTATTTTTGCAGTAGTATATTTATTGCAGGCTTTAAAAAAAGAAACAACAACATTGCACAACGCAAATAGTGTAGAACTAGATTAGTGTTTATATCAAGTAATTTTCTTCTGCCAATAAAATAAATAGTATGGCTTTTAATTTAGCAACTTTTAAAACTAGAGCCCTCAGTGCAATTGTGTTTGGCTGTATTATGGTGGGCGCATTGGTTTGGAACCAATGGAGTTTTTTATTGTTGTTTACTGTTATTCATTTTGGCTGCTGGTTCGAATACAATCGATTAGTAGAATCAATTCATGAAAAATTTGTTCAGGTACCAGCATTTATTAGAATTACTACCATGCTTGTTTGTTTTTTCCCAGCGCAGGTTTAAATTTATTTCAATTCTTTAGCCAACAAAAAAGCCCTCTCGAATGAACGAAAGGGCTTTGAATGCGATAATTGAGTGAAAT
>JAPLEL010000159.1 GCA_026391415.1 Bacteroidota bacterium | reverse complement strand
GATGTAACGGTTCAAAAAAACATCTTGCAACTCATTAGAAATTTACAGATTCAAAACAATATGGGGGTGATATTTATTACCCACGATTTAAGTGTGGTAGCTGAAATTGCCGACAGAGTTGTAGTGCTTTACAAAGGAAAAATTATTGAAGAAAAAACAACACAAGCAATCTTTGATAACCCAAGCCATCCTTATACCAAAGCCCTTTTGGCTTGCAGACCATTGTTGCACGAAAAAGGAACAAGGCTGCCTGTTGTTTCAGATTTTATGAAGGTAGACGAGGAAGGAAATTTGGAGGAAATAATTGCAACATCAAGTATAGTAAATTCAAGGAGTTTACAAGAATCGAATACTATTAAAACAGATCTATTAGTTCGAGTTGAAAATTTAAAAATTTGGTATCCTTCAAAAAAAACTTTCTTAGGTAAAGTCATTAGTTTTAACAAAGCTGTTGACGATATTAGTTTTGAAATTTATCGGGGAGAAACCCTTGGTTTAGTTGGTGAATCTGGCTGTGGCAAAACAACTCTTGGAAGAGCCTTGCTACAATTAATTCCTGCAAGTTCAGGTAGTATTTATTACAAAGACGAGAACTTAGCAAATGCAGGTTCTAATCGAATGAAAAATTTGCGAAAAGAAATGCAATTAATTTTTCAAGACCCCTACTCTTCTTTAAATCCGCGCATGACTATTGGAGATGCTATTGCAGAACCTATTTTGGTACACCAATTAGCCCCAAATGCAAAAGCCCGAAAAGAAAAAGTAGTTGAACTGCTTGAACAAGTGAATCTTTCTGCCGATCACTACCATCGTTATCCGCACGAGTTTAGTGGTGGACAAAGACAACGTATAGTAATAGCAAGAGCTTTGGCTGTAAAACCAAGTTTTATTATTTGCGATGAAAGTGTATCAGCTTTAGATGTTAGCGTTCAGGCCCAAGTATTGAATTTATTAAATGATTTAAAACTAACCTATCATTTCACTGCTGTATTTATTTCACACGATTTATCGGTGGTTCGCTATATCAGCGATCGAATTATGGTGATGAACCAAGGAAAGATGGCAGAAATAGGCTTGGCAAATGATGTGTATTTGAATCCTCAGTCTGACTATACTAGAAAACTCATTGATTCTATTCCAAAAGCGCGTGTCTCGGCTTAAAGGCTTGGTTAATAAGCCTAATTATAAAAAATCAGCACAACCACTAGTTTTAACTTGGCATTTCAGCTAGTATTTCATACCTTCGCACACTTCTAAATTCATGCCGTAACATGAAGCGAGCTGCCCTGTAAGGCGGCAGCAAACTGAATGTGGCTATCATTTAAACAAGGAATAGACACATGAAACTATCACAATTTAAGTTTGACCTCCCGTTAAACCTTATTGCCCAAAATCCAACAAAAAGAAGAGAAGACAGCCGAATGATGGTTGTTGATCGTAAAACTGGGCATATGGAAAACAAGTATTTCCGCGACATTCTAGAGTACTACGATGACAAGGATGTGTTTGTAGTAAATAACACCAAAGTATTTCCGGCAAGAATGTATGGCCGCAAAGAAAAAACAGGTGCTAAAATTGAAGTTTTCTTATTACGCGAGTTAAATAAACCCAACCGTTTATGGGATGTAATTGTTGATCCCGCAAGAAAAATTCGTGTAGGAAACAAACTTTATTTTGGAGATAACGAAGAACTTGTTGCAGAAGTAATTGACAACACAACTAGCCGCGGACGTACCATTCGTTTTTTATGGGACGACGACGATGAGAGCTTTAAAAAAATGTTGGAATTTTTAGGAGAAACACCTTTACCTAAATATATCAAACGCAAACCAGACGAAGAAGATAAAGAACGTTACCAAACTGTTTATGCTAAGCATGAAGGAGCTGTTGCAGCGCCAACTGCAGGTTTGCATTTTAGTAAGGAATTAATTAAACGTTGTGAAATTCAAGGTATTCGTTTTGCAGAAGTAACCTTGCATACTGGCTTAGGCACTTTCCGCCCTCTTGAAGTAGAAGACTTAAGCAAACACAAAATGGATGCTGAGTACTATCAAATTAATGAAGAAGCTTGCAAAATTGTAAACAAAGCAAAAGAAACTGGAAAGCGTATTTGCTCTATTGGTACTACTACCATGCGTGCTATGGAAAGTAGCTTTACTGCAAACAAATTATTAAAATCAAGCGAAGGATGGACCAACCACTTTATCCACCCTCCTTATCATTTTAATGTTGCAGATAGTTTGGTTACAAATTTCCATTTGCCTAAAACTAGTTTGTTAATTATGACTTGTGCTTTTGCAGGTTATGATTTAGCTATTGAAGCGTATAAAAAAGCAATAAAAGACAAATACCGTTTCTTTAGTTACGGTGATGCTTTATTGATTGTGTAATAGTTAATACAAAATCTCATTCAGATACTAGGCCTCAGCAAATTGCTGGGGCTTATTTTTTGGGAGGCCAATAATCTTGTGGCAGCATATCACCAATTTTTCCAGCCCATGACCAATAACCATTTACAATAAGCTTGTTAACAGGAAAATAACTCCCATTATAAATGATATTAATTTCTGTATTACCTACATTAGTGAGTTCAGATACAGTAGGCCTATTATTCATAAAATTAAGGTTATTCAGATTGTTTTGGTTCGCTATTGTCATTCCCTTTTTAAAATAGGATATATGTAAATTTTCGGAGAATTGAAGACCTAGTGTAACACTATCAATCAAATAAACAATACTATCTCTTGGCATAATATTATTGTCAATTGAACTAATAAAATCAGGACCCTTCATCACCGATTTGTAATAAGAAAGGCTATCATATTCCTTAGATCTTTTTGAAACTGCAGAAAGTGCTTTAGACAAATCTCCACTAAGTGAAGACTTTGATAACTCTGCTTTATAAATTGGAGCAACCCTTCTTTTTTCGGGGTTATAAGTATTGATCGTTTTTTTTACTTCAAAATTATTTTCTACTAAGGAGTTTCTAAAAAGACTCCGCATAAAATGCATTAATGAACCGTTATATGCATTTACCCTATTTGTTAGCCATTTTTTATTTATAGCTTTTTTTGTCGATTCCATTTCTTCAAAAAAAGGATACCCTTGGTAGATAAAAATATATGAACTGAAATCATATTCGAATCGCACCAAATCATATTTTAAAAAATAACCTAGTGAATTATTTTCCAGTACTAATCGATCTAATGAAAAAGCTTCGAGTTTGTTTTTCTTTTTATTATACCTAAATTTTATAGCATCTTTATTTATCAACTTACAATCATTGGCATATTCAGAAGTTCCAACAAAGAACTCTAAAAATAATTGCCCCCACTTAGCCCAACCATCTTTATCAAAAGGCGCAACAATTACTTCTGCTAATTCTTCGGTTTTAGGCGACAATTGTATAACAAGATCTTGAGAAAGATTCGACGAAGAGATATTTATGATTTTTGGCAAATACCCAATACATGAAACCACTAACTCGTATCTACCTGCTGCGAAGTTTGCAATTTTAAAATATCCATTTTCATTAGTAATAGTCCCTTTAGAGCTATTATTGAAGTAAACATTGGCCGATGCGATGGGTAAATTATTATCAGACCCAACAACCTTACCTGATATACTAAATTGTGCATGGGTAACCACAAAAAAGAAAGAAATAGTACACAAAAAAGAAAAACGTAAAAACATTACGAAACTTTTAGTTACCCAATATTAACGGATTTAAAAACAAAAGCCGCTGAAAATTCAGCGGCTTTTATAGCTATTTAGCAAAAACTACAAACCAAACAAACCAGCATTTAATAATTGTAGTGTTTTAGTTTTATATGCACTTGGCAATAAAATGGAAATATTATGATGGCTTCCTCCATAACTAACCATTGTAACAGGCACTTCTCTAATTGCATCAAACAGTTTCAATAACACATCATCTGTTTGTGCAATTTCATTTCCTACAATAGAAACAATGGACTGTTCTTTTTCTACTTCTACCGTTCCAAATGGTTCTAATTCTTTGATTATTTCTGCCAGTGCAAAATCTGAATCGATTGTAACAGAAACTGCTACTTCGGAGGTAGTAATCATATCTATTGAAGTGCGATATTTTTCAAATACTTCAAATACTTTCCGCAAAAAACCATAAGCCAATAGCATTCGGCTACTTTTTATTTTAATAGCAATAATGCCATCTTTTGCAGCAACGGCTTTCACGCCAACACTTCCCGCTTCTTTAGTAATAACTGTTCCTGCCGCTTCTGGCTGCATAGTGTTTAATAATTTCACTGGCACATTTTCTTGTTGTGCTGGCCAAATACAAGTTGGGTGTAAAATTTTTGCGCCGAAATAAGCTAACTCAGCCGCTTCATCAAAACTCAGTTGTTCTATAGCAACAGTTTTACTTACAATTCTAGGATCATTGTTGTGCATTCCGTCAATATCTGTCCATATTTCACAAACCGTTGCTTTAATTGCTGCAGCAACTAATGAAGCAGTATAATCACTTCCACCTCTCTGCAAGTTATCTACCTCTCCATAAAAATTGCGACAGATATAACCTTGCGTGATATAAATCATCTTATCTGGTATTAATGCCAGTTGTTTAGCAG
>JAPLEL010000266.1 GCA_026391415.1 Bacteroidota bacterium | reverse complement strand
TATAATTGGTGCAAAAAAAACATCCTTTCGAGGGTGTTTTTTTTGTACATTTATCTTTCATGTAATTTTTACACATTACGCTTTTAAACGATTGCTATGTCTTTATCTACAAAATCAGGTAGTTCAACCAGTATCTTGCCCAAACCTAGGTTGAGTTTATCTCAGATATTTTTCATGAGTTTTGGATTTTTAGGCATTCAATTTGGGTTTGCCTTACAAAATGGCAACACCAGTAGAATCCTTCGATCATTTGGTGCTGATGTAGACCAGTTGCCAATGTTCTGGATTGTAGCACCCTTAGTAGGGATGATTGTACAACCACTAATTGGCCATTACAGTGATAAAACTTGGAATAGATTTGGACGACGAAAACCTTATTTTTTAGTAGGGGCATTATTGTCTTCGGCTGCATTATTATTTTTACCCAATGCCGCTTTTTTATCAAGCATTATACCCGCATTATGGACAGGTGCAGGAATGGTGATGTTAATGGATGCTTCTTTTAATGTGGCAATGGAACCATTCAGGGCATTGGTGGCAGATAACTTACCCGACTCACAAAGAACTAGTGGGTTTGCTGTTCAAACATTTTTAATAGGAGTAGGAGCAGTAGTAGGTTCTGAATTACCTTCTTTTTTAGCCAAGCATGGTTTTTCGCAAGACCCTGGTATATCAGGTGTTGCAGACAATATTCGGTACTCATTTTATATTGGTGCTGCTGTTTTTATTGCTGCTATTTTAGTAACTGTATTTATGTCTAGGGAATATACGCCATCAGAATATGAACAGTATCATGGCAAGCCTGCAGACACAGAAAAGAAAGGGCTTTCTCAAATATTTTCTGATTTTTCAAATATGCCAAAAACCATGAAACAATTGGGTTTGGTGCAATTTTTTTCGTGGTTTGCATTGTTTAGTATGTGGGTATTTACTACAGATGCAGTGGCCACTCATGTGTATGGATTGACTGGTGATTATGTAAAATCAGTAGCTTATAATGATGCCGGAAATAAAGTTAGTTCTGCATTTGGCACCTATAATTTAGTGGCTGCATTATATGCATTAATGTTACCCTTGGTTGCAAAGTTTTTAGGTAGAAAAGGGACACATGCTTTTTCATTATTTGCGGGAGGTATTGGATTAATATCTATCTATTTTATTAAAGATCCTGCCATGTTAACTTATTCAATGATAGGAATTGGTTTAGCATGGGCTAGTATTTTAGCCATGCCTTATGTTATATTATCTGGTTCAATTCCAGCAGGTAAATTAGGTATTTACATGGGTATTTTTAATTTCTTTATTACACTTCCACAAATTATTAATGGGATTGCTGGTGGGTGGATTGTAAAACATTTATATAATGGGCAACCAATTTATGCCATTGTATTGGCAGGATTTTTAATGCTTTGTGGCGCTGTTAGTGTATTGTTTGTATATGATGCCGGAGCTATTGAAATTAAACTAGAAAAAAAATAATTGTTATGAAAAAAGTTACTACTTGCACACTTTTATTAGTGTTTTTTACACAGTTGGTTTCTGCACAGTATGCCAAATTATATCCAAGTAATTGGTGGACCAATATGCATTGGAATAAAGTACAAATTTTAGTACACGGAGATTATGATGGGTTTAATAAAGAGAAAATAAGTATTCAATATCCTGGGGTGCAATTATTAAAAATAACTCCACTAGATAATGGAAAATTTTTAACCATTGACCTGCAAATTGCTACAACAGCAAAGCCTGGGGATATAGAAATTGTATTTAATAATTTAGGAAAAATTAATAAAGTGAAATGGCCGCTTAGTGCTAGGAGACCTGGTCGTGGCAAGGATTTTGCGCAAGGGGTAACTTCTCAAGATTTGGTCTATTTATTAATGCCAGATCGTTTCAGTAATGGAGATACTACTAATGATAGAATTGCAGGACTACGCGATCAAAGTTTAAATAGAGCAAAAATTTACGATCGACATGGAGGAGATTTACAAGGTGTGATTAATCATTTAGACTACTTGAAAAAATTAGGAGTTACCACTGTTTGGATGACACCAGTAATAGCCAATGACCAACCGAATCGAACAGAACATGGCTATGCGTTTACCGATCATTATTCTATTGAACCAAGGATTGGCGGTACAGAAAAATACCAACAACTAAGCAATGAATTACACAAGCGCGGTATGAAATTAATGCAGGATGCAGTATACAATCATGTAGGCAGTAAAAATATTCTTTTCTTAGACCAACCCACCAAAGATTGGTTCCATCATTGGCCAACTTATACCGGTAGTTCTTTCAAAGACCAACCCTTGTTTGATCCTTACGGTACAAAATCAGATGCAAAAAAAACTTCCGATGGGTGGTTTGTTCCAGAAATGCCTGATTTAAATCAAAAAAATCCATACGTTGCTAATTTTTTAATACAACACGCAATTTGGAGTGTAGAGAATTTTGGTGTTGATGGATGGCGCATTGATACCTATATCTATAACGATTTACCATTTATGAATCTTTGTAATAAAGCCTTAACTGATGAATACCCTAAAATGACCATGTTTGGCGAAACATGGGTGCACGGAACCGCAGCACAAGCATATTTTGCAGAAAACAATATTCAAACAACATTTAAAAGTAACCTGCAAGGTGTCACTGATTTTCAAACCTTATTCTACGGCATACAGCCAGCGCTGAATCAAAATTTTGGTTGGACAGAAGGAGTTAATAAATTATATAGCACTTTAAGCAATGATTTTTTATATAAAGATGCCAATAGGAATTGTGTTTTTTTAGACAATCATGATTTAACCAGAATTTTTTCGGAAGTAGGTGGTGATATTAATAAATTAAAAATGGCAATCGCTTGGTTGCTTACCACCCGCGGTATACCTCAATTGTACTATGGTACCGAAGTGCTAATGAAAGGCGAAAAAAATCCAGCCGATGGAAATGTTCGTTTAGATTTTCCTGGTGGTTGGAATGGCGATAAAAAAAGTGCATTCACCACAGTTGGATTAACCGATGAAGAAAAAGACATGCAAAATTATGTGTCTACCCTAGCCAACTATCGTTTAAAAACTACCGCTATCACTAAGGGTGGTTTAATGCAATATGTACCCGACGACGGGCTGTATATTTATTTCAGGTATGACGCCAATCAAACCGTGCTTTGTACAATGAATACATCCGATAAAGAAAAAGAAATTGATTTTTCTAAATACACCGAAAGAACAGCTGGATTTACCGGGGCAAAAAATATTATTGATGGCAAAGTTTTAAATAATAAATTTACCATTCCTGCAAAAAGAATGTGGGTATTAGAACTAACAAAATAATACCATGAAAAAACTATTTTACTGTACCCTATTATTTGCTAATAGCATGCTACAATTGAATGCACAAACAGAAGTATTATTATACGAAGGAGCTATCCCCAATAGTAAACCTACTGTCAATAAAGAAAAATCAGTAATAACAGACGGTAAATTGCGTATTAGTAAAATTAGTATACCAACTTATACTTTATATATACCTACAACGCCTAGTGTAAAGCGCACTGCTGTGATTATTTTTCCTGGCGGGGGATATTCTTTAACAGCCAGTGGTCATGAAGGAATAGCAGTTGCAAAGGCACTAAATGATATGGGTGTAACAGCAATATTAATTAAGTATAGAATGCCAGATGATACAACTATGATTAATAAAGAAATAGGTCCATTACAAGATGCGCAACAAGCTATTTTATTAGCACGTGAAAATGCTGAAAAATGGAATATTGATCCTACTAAAATTGGCATCCTAGGATTTTCTGCAGGAGGTCATTTGGCTGCAACAGCCGGTACACATTTTATGGAATCTTTAATACCCAACCCCAATCATACTAGTGTTCGTCCAGATTTTATGATACTAGGGTATCCCGTAATAAGTTTTCAAGATTCAATGGCACATGCAGGATCTAGAAATAATTTATTAGGAATAAATCCTACCCAAGAAAAAAAGGATTTATACTCCAACGAATTGCATGTAACCAACCAAACACCTCCAACTTTTTTGGTGCATGCAAGTGATGATGCAGGAGTAAAAGTGGCAAACAGTATTTTATTTTATCAAGCACTAGTGGCAAATCATGTAAAAGCAGAAATTCACACATTCCAAAATGGCGGGCATGGATTTGGCTTAGTAAATAAAACGTCTCAAGATAGTTGGTTAGATCGTTGTAAGTTTTGGATGATTAGTAACGGTTGGTTGTAATGGTATCAATTTTTGGCAGCAAAATCCATAAATTGTGGAAGATTATTTATCGAAAACAGTATATGCTACTACCAGTGTATGCACGAAAAGTTCGAACCTGATACATGAAAAAATACGAAGAGATTCATTTTGTAGATACTGCTCATTCTGTTTGGAATTACTCTTTATTTACAGAAGCCGATATTCGTAATTTTCAAAATGGTACCCATTATCAATTGTACCGTTTATTTGGCAACAAGCAATTAACGGTGAATGATACATCAGGTACTTATTTTGCTGTTTGGGCGCCAAATGCAAGCTATGTAAGTGTTACAGGAAATTTTAATAATTGGGATAACGAAGCCCATCCACTAAAAGTTCGGTTAGATAGTTCGGGTATCTGGGAAGGTTTTATTCCCAAACTTCCCAAAGGAGAAACCTATAAATACCATATTCATGGGTTCAAAGGTGTTCGTTTAGACAAAGGAGATCCTTTTGCCAATTTCTGGGAAAAACGCCCTCAAACAGCGTCAATAACTTGGGATACTCAATATGACTGGAAGGATAGTGAATGGATGAAAGTTCGTAAAAAACACAATTCACTAAATGCGCCTTATTCGGTTTATGAAGTGCATTTAGCCAGTTGGATGCGGCCTGATAAAAATGACGAGGGGTCTTATAATACCTATGCACAAATTGCAGAACGCCTAGTGCCTTATGTAAAAGAAATGGGTTTCACGCATGTTGAATTGATGCCTGTAATGGAATACCCCTTTGATGGCAGTTGGGGATACCAGGGTACAGGCTATTTTGCACCCACATCTCGTTTTGGAACGCCGCAAGATTATGCGGCAATGGTGGATG
>JAPLEL010000193.1 GCA_026391415.1 Bacteroidota bacterium | reverse complement strand
TCGTGGTTGATGTGATGTTAAAGCCAGAGATTCTCGACCCACAAGGAAATGCCGTTGCATCTGCCCTGCCACGCCTTGGATTTACCTTCGCGACGTCGGTGCGCCAAGGAAAGCGTTTTGAAATTGTGGTTGATTTATTTTCCCATTCTGAATTATGATCATCTGGTTATCTTTCATCTTACCAGTTCTTGCATCAAAAAAATGTCCTGCTTTAATTACCGTATTTTGAGCAAAAGTGTTTAACCCTATAAATAATAATAAGACCGTTATAAAAATTTTCATACATGTGGGTTTAGAAATAGACTATAGTCCATTTCAATGACTAAATAAAATTTATGAATGATAGTGTTTAGAAGAATTGTAAATAGAACTGCTGCGTTAGAATTGCAATAGATTAAGTATTTTACTTCCCTAAAGTAAGTAAAGTATTGGATAGTATGCATAAAAAAGGGCTCCAAATTAATGAAACCCTTTCTGTTATTGAGTGGGAGCACACGGGTTCGAACCGCGGACCCTCTGCTTGTAAGGCAGATGCTCTAAACCAGCTGAGCTATGCTCCCTTTGTTTGTTTGGGAGTGCAAAAATAGGGCCTAGAAGATAATCACCAAATTTTTTTTACACTTTTGCTCAATTCTGTGCCCAAATACTTAATTAATTGGCAGTTTTTACGTTTAAAATTAGCAACCAACAACTAACTTTGCATGATGCATCAATATTCACAACAAGAAGCTGCCCAACCTAGGGAAGAATCCAATATTGATTTATTAACCGCTGCTACCCCATCATTTAGTTTAATTGTATGGAACGATGAGGTAAATACATTTGAATGGGTAATTGAAACACTGATTGAAATTTGTGGACACCAGCAAGAACAAGCCGAACAATGTGCTATGCTAATTCATAGTAGAGGCAAATACGCTGTAAAAAATGGCGATTACGAAACGCTAAAACCAATGTGCGATGCCATAACCGATCGCGGCATTGGTGCCACCATTGAAGTATTCGTTTAATTTTCTCCTGCTACTATTTAAGTTATACCATATCAATGCCTATACATGCCCTTAATAATACACTCTGGTTCCCTCCTGTAAGCCAGGCCAACGAAGATGGGTTATTAGCAATGGGTGGAGATTTAAGCATAGACAGACTCCTATTGGCCTATAAAAATGGCATCTTCCCTTGGTTTGAAGGAGATATGCCTTTATGGTGGTGCCCAGACCCTAGATTTGTTTTATATCCTAATGAATTGCGTGTTAGCAAAAGCATGCAAACTGTGTTTAAAAAAAGAACTTTCCGTTTTACCATGAATCAAGCATTTAGCCAAGTAATAAATGCTTGTAAACTGCAAAAAAGAATTGCGCAAGATGGTACTTGGATTACCGATGATTTAGAAAATTCTTTTAATGAATTACACAAACTTGGGTTTGCTATTAGTGCCGAAGCATGGGAAGGTAAAAATTTAGTGGGAGGACTTTATGGGATTCAAATGGGCAAAGTATTTTTTGGCGAGAGCATGTTTAGTACAAGTAGCAATGCTAGTAAATTCGCCTTTATTTCTCTGGTAAACGAATTAATTAAACAAGGAATTACCTTAATTGATTGTCAAGTGTATACAGCTCATTTAGAAAGTTTGGGAGCAAGAATGATAGATAGAAAAGATTTTATTGCGCACCTAGAAAAACATATTTAAATTCGGTAACCATACATTCGCTCTATATCCCGAACAATTTTTTCCATATCTGCATCCTTTTCAACAGCATCGTATTTCTGCTTTAAATTACTGCCAAATAATACAGCAAGTGTTTGCCAAAAAGCAGCATTAATAAACCCTTTATAATCTTCAATAATTTCGTAACAATTATTTCCTGTTTCTCTATAAATGAGTTTCATTAAAACTTTGCCTTGGTAAACAGATAATTGGGTAAGCTTTTCTGTAAACTCTTTTTTTAATTCCTTTTCGCGCGAATGTATAATGGCTTTTCTAGCTTTGCTATCTGTAACATTAACCAGTTTGTGGTTAATGTCATTCATAATTTTGCTAGCCGCTTTTGCGTAAGGATAAGTTACATAAATAGCATTGCGTAGACGCGTCCAATCGGCCCAATAGTTCTTCCATTTTTTGGTGAGTTTTGCATACACCAACACATCTGGTAAATAGCTTTGTGGAATGGTATCTCCTGCAGGTGTAACAAATGCATACACTTTTACGGTATCTAATACACCATGTGTTTGTGCAACAAGTTTATTAGTCGAACTGCTTATGATTAGAGCGACTAATAATATAATGGTATGTAAAACACTGGTTTTCACTATCAATAAAAATAAACAAATCAGGCCAATTTTATACTATTACCTTAAAAAACTAACCAATATTTATGTTAAACAGCCTTTAAGCTTGATTTTTCGCCCACTCTTTGTTTGATAGACATGCCAAATCCAACAACCATTACCACTATTCCTAACCAAAGAGAATTGATTAAAGGAAACTCATATACTTTAAGGGTTATTAAGTCGGTGATAGAAGCACTTTCTTTAACGCCAATTTCTAATTTACCAGATGTTTGGTCTACTACTTTATTAAATTGTAATACCAAACTTTGTGCGCGAACGGTATCGTTTATATTTCTAAAACTTTGTCCTTTAATAGCTACTCCAGGATTTACTGGATAACGTCTTCCATCTTTTGAAATAACCGTCATATCCATAAACAAAGAAATCTCTCCCTCTAATAATTTTGATTTTTGATTTTCAGGATTAACAGAAACATTGTTTAAAACAATAAAGCCATTTCCATAATAAATGGTATCTCCTGCTTTAACCACTTTGTTTTTAAAACTAGTGGTATCGTTGGCTTTGTTTTCTTGAAACGAGGTGATGTATCCAAAAATATCTTTATACCAATAATGCTTTGCAGAAGGATTGGCAGAGAAGCCTTCCATCCCCTTATTATTTTTCATTACATCGGGATATAATTTAAAACTATCGCTCTTGTCCTTTGCTTGAAAATCAATTTCAAAATATCTTTTATGGTCAATATTATCAATGGTATCTCTAATCCATGTAACCATATACTTACCCATATCTGTAGGAACCGTTTTAAACAAGGTTAAATTTTCGGCAGGATTTTCTTTGCCTTTTGGCTCTTGCGTAAGTGGTGTGATACCTGTTGTATTCCAACTAAGCACTGTTTTTTTGGCGGATGAAACTAAAATACCCACTAGTACTAATCCAAACCCCACATGCGCAACACTTGCACCTGCAAATTTCAACTTGCCTTTTAATACAATCCATATATATGATGCATTTGCCACAACAGAATAAACCGCTGTAAAAATGGCCATATGAATAGCAAATAAAAATACAGGGCCTTTTTTGTCGTAATTAATTCCACCAAAAAAGCTAATACACAAACTAATTATTATTGCAATAATGGTTGGTATTAATATTTTCTTTCCAAATATTGCTTTTGGCGTGTCTTTGTATTTTAAATATTGTGTAATGGCCGTTAATAAACCAACTACCATTGCTACAAAAATTTGTATTTGATTGTGTGCAAATTCAGGATCTTCAGGAGGCGCAATATTTGATCCAAATATTTTATTAAAAACAGGTGTAGAAGTTTTTACACTAATTACAATGCCCGCTAAAAACAGAACTAAGGATCCAATAAACATCCAAAATTCTCTGCTATAGGTATTCTCTTCTTTTTGAATACTAGGAATGCTTTTGTATCGCTTAATAAACAAGTACATTGCTGGTACAAAAAACACCGCAATAAATCCTAGTAACTGAAAATAAATGGCTTGTAAATTTTTATCATCAACCGTAAATGCATGCACCGAAGTATCTGCTAATATGCCACTTCGTGTTAAGAAAGTAGAATATAAAATCAGGGTAAAAGTAATGAAGTAAAAAAAGTAGGTTGTTCTTAAAGAGAACCCACTGTTTTTATAAATCAAGTTCACGTGAAAGCCCGCTACTAGCGTTAACCAAGGTACTAAAGAAGCATTTTCTACAGGATCCCAAGCCCAATAACCACCAAATGATAAACTCTCATAAGCCCATGCAGCACCCATCATAATGCCTGTTCCTAAAATTGCCGCCGAAAAAGCTGCCCATGGCAAAACTGGTTTTACCCAATCATGTCTTTTATTCATTAAACCTGTAAAAGCAAATGCAAAAGGCACAATGGTGGAAGCAAATCCTAAAAATAAAATGGGCGGATGAATCACCATCCAATAATTCTGTAATAAAGTATTTAAATCATTGCCTTCGTATACTCTTGGTAATTGCAAGTAATCTGGGTTAGTAAAAACAGGAATATCAGGCATATGGT
>JAPLEL010000069.1 GCA_026391415.1 Bacteroidota bacterium | reverse complement strand
GGTTATTGCAGGATCAGATGCTTCGGGTGTTTTATATGGTTGTATGGAATTAGCTGATCGTATTCAACAACAAAAAAAATTTCCCTTAAATATTGCTATAACTGATGCGCCAGAAATGGTTTTGCGCGGCACTTGTATTGGTTTGCAAAAATCAACCTATTTGCCAGGTCGTGATGTGTATGAGTATCCATTAACACCAGCAACTTTTCCTTGGTTTTACAACAAGCAATTATGGATTAAAGTGCTTGATTCGATGGTAGAAAACCGGTTCAATTCTTTGTACTTATGGAACGGACATCCTTTTGCTTCATTGGTTCGATTGAAAGAATATCCTTATGCAGTTGAAGTAGATAGCGTCACCTTTAAAAAAAATGAAAACATTTATCGATTTATAACAGAAGAGGCCGACAAGCGCGGTATTTGGGTGATTCAAATGTTTTATAATATTTTGGTATCCGCTCCTTTTGCAGATTATCACCATATTAAAACACAAGATAGAAATCGGCCAATCATTCCGCTGATTGCAGATTATACTAGAAAATCTATTGCTGCATTTGTAGAAAAATATCCTAATGTAGGATTGATGGTAGCACTTGGTGAAGCAATGGAAGGCATAGGCAATGATGATATTGAATGGTTTACCAAAACGATAATCCCTGGTGTGAAAGATGGATTAAAAGCCTTAGGAAAAACAACAGAACCACCCATTGTTTTGCGAGCACATGATACTGATGCACCTGCTGTTATAAAAGCGGCTAAATCTTTGTATAGTAATTTATATACCGAAGCAAAATTTAATGGCGAAGCATTAACTACTTACGAACCAAGGGGTGCTTGGGCAGATTTACATAGAACATTGAGTAGGTTAGGATCGGTTCAAATAGAGAACGTACATATCATGGCAAACCTCGAGCCATTTAGGTATGCTGCAGCAGATTTTATTCAAAAATCTGTGTTGTCTATGCACAATATTTATGAATCAAATGGATTGCATTTATATCCCCAAGCGTCTTATTGGGATTGGCCTTATAGCGCAGACAAAACAAGCCCTAGGTTATTGCAAATTGAACGCGATTGGCTTTGGTACAAACAATGGAGTCGTTATGCTTGGAATGCGCACAGAGATAGTGCCAAAGAATTTAATTATTGGGGTGGATTGTTGAGTAATAAATTTGGTTGCGGTTTAGTGCAAGGAAAAAATATTCAAGATGCCTATAACCAAGCGGGAGAAATTGCGCCGAAATTATTAAGGCGTTTTGGCATTACGGATGGTAATCGACAAACATTGACGCTTGGTATGTTAATGACCCAATTAATTAATCCGTATCGATTTGGCTTATTTGATTTAATGTATGACTGTGAAAGTCCTGAAGGCGAAAAGTTAATTGAATACGCAGAAAAAGATTGGAAACACGAACCGCATATTGGCGAAACGCCTATTCAAATTATGCAAGAAGTTGTGTTGCATGCGTCAAAAGCAGTCGCTGCTATTGAAAAAGCCACACCATTCGTTACCACAGAAAAAACAGCGTTTAATCAAACAAAAAATGATATCTACTGCTACCAAGCTTTGGCCAATCATTATGCGCAAAAAGCAGCAGCAGCTTTACTAGTATTGCGTTATAAATATTCTAATAATATCACTGATTTAGAAAAAGCAGTGCCGCTATTAGAACAAAGCATGGTGAGTTATAAAAACCTAGTTGAATTAACCAAAGACACTTATTTATATGCCAATAGTATGCAAACCAAGCTTGATGCTACTTTTATTACTTGGCAAGAAATGTTGGTGCCATTTAGCCAAGAATTATTGCATTTTAAAACAGCGATTGATTCAATTAAATCAAATAAAAAAAATACGGGTATTGAATTGGCATTAAGTAATGCTTCGGTAGTATTGGCCGATAAAAAATTAGCGGATCCTTTACAATATAATACAAGTTTGTTTACCGACTCTAATTTTGTGGTTACAGAAATAGCCAAAGAATTACTGGGGCTTCGTGGTTTGCCTTTTGATTTTTCGGAACAAAAAATTAGCGGAACAACAATAGCGTTTAGTGCTACAATTCCTATAAAAATGGTGGTTGGATTTTTCAATAAAAAAGACAATAATTTATTGAAAGCGCCTGAATTAGAAACTGATGCTAGTGCTAATAATTATGGTCAATCAGAAACAGTTATTGCCAATGCCATGTTAGTAAAAGGACTGGGCTCTGTGAATATTCATACTTATTCATTTGCTGCTGGTGCAAATAGTTTAAAACTGCCTAAGGGGGTGTGTTTGGTGCTAGGCTTTGTGCCTCAAAATCAAACCATAAAAACCTATGATGCAGGTTTTTCAGAAACAGGCTTAAAAAAAGAAATTGACTGGTTGTTTGAATAGTTTAGTAATATTTAAAATGTATTGAATGCGTGTAAATAAAATATTGTTTATTGTATTTTTTTTGATAGGGAATTCTATTATAGGATTCTCACAAAATTTACCGTTACAACTTTGGTACAATCAGCCAGCAAGTAAATGGACAGATGCCTTGCCTATTGGTAATGGTAGTTTAGGCGCCATGGTGTTTGGTGGTGTTGCCAATGAGCACATACAGTTTAACGAATCTAATTTATGGACAGGAGGTCCAAGAGCATACCAAAGAAATGGTGCTTCGCAATACCTTGATTCTGTAAGGCAATTGTTGTTTCAAGGAAATCAACCTAAGGCAGAAGCCTTGGCTGAAAAACATTTTATGGGTTTAAAAGACAAATCAGATAGTCTTTACAGTATCCAAAAAAAACAATGGGAACAATCTTTAATTGCTAATACGCGTTTTGCTAAAGTAGATTATGACGATCATGCTTGGCCAACGATGGAACTGCCTACTGCTAATGGTTGGGAGCAAGCTGGCTTAGCCGCTATTGCTGGATCTGTTTGGTTTAGAATTAATTTTAATTTGCCAAGTACTTGGGTTGGACAAAATTTAAAAATTGATTTAGGAAGAATTAGAGACCTTGACTATACCTATATCAATGGGCAATTAATAGGGTCGTCTGAAGGAATTACTAATAAAAGATCTTATACAATTAATGCACCGATATTAAAGCCAGGAAAAAACACCATTGCTATTCAAGTACTTAATTATTTCGATAAAGGAGGCTTGATTGGCATTAAAGAAAATCGTCCGGTATTTGTTGTGTATCCTAGCAATCAACCTTCAACGAGTGGCTTACAATTAAGTACTACTTGGAAATATTTAATACAAAATACTAATCCGCCAAGTTATCCGCAGTACGAAGCGAGTTATCAGCCATTTGGAGATATTTATTTTCAAATGACATCAGATATGGTTGTTTCAAATTACAAAAGGACCTTAGATATTTCGCGTGCAATATCAACAGTAAATTATACCAGTAATCAAATCAATTTCACCCGTACCTATTTTGCATCGAATCCACACAAGGCAGTGGTGATGAAGTTTTCGGCAGATAAATTACATGCTATTAATCTGCGTGCAAGGTTTGGATCAGCCCATCAAGGGTATATTGTTTCAAAAATAAATGACAAAACTATTTCGCTGCAAGTGAGAGTGAAAAATGGCGCATTAAAAGCAGTCGCTTTATTATATGTAAATACTATTGGAGGTACTGTTTCAGTAATTGATAACCAGCTAGCACTAACAAATGTAACAGCAGCAAATTTTTATTTGGTTGCTGCTACTAATTTTAAAAATTACCAAGATATTAGTGCCAGTCCAATGGCATTAGCTACTAAGTATTTGGCTAATTTAAAACAAGCAAGCTATGCGCAGATAAATGAAGCACATATTGTTGACTATCAAAAACAGTTCCGTCCATTTTCAATTCGTTTTGGAAATGATGCAAATGATTTACTACCTACAGATGAGCGCATCAAACAATTTAGTACAAAAACTGACCCTAATTTTTTAGCTTTATATGTACAGTATGCGCGTTATTTATTAATTGCGTGTTCGCCATCAAACGCCAATCAACCGGCAAATTTGCAAGGTATTTGGAACGATTTACTCACACCTCCTTGGGGCAGTAAGTTTACCACCAATATCAATACAGAAATGAATTATTGGTCTGCAGAGCAATTGCATTTAACGGCTTCCATCAATCCTTTGTTTCGGGCAATTAAAGAATTAAGTATTGCCGGACAAAAAACAGCTAAAGCGCATTATGCTGCAAACGGCTGGGTATTGCACCACAATACAGATTTATGGAGGGGAACAGCGCCTATTAATGCTTCTAACCATGGCATTTGGGTATCTGGTGCGGCCTGGATGTGTTTGCCTATTTGGGAACATTTTTTATATACCCAAGACACTGCGTTTTTAAAAAATAATTTTCCGATCATGAAATCGGCGGCACTATTTTTTACGCAATTTCTAGTGAAGGATAAAAAAACAGGATGGTTAATTAGTACGCCTTCTAATTCTCCTGAAAACGGTGGACTAGTTGCAGGCCCTACAATGGATCATCAAATTATTAGAGAATTATTTAAGAACACAGTTTCTGCCAGCAATATTTTAGGAACTGATAAACAGTTTGCAAATCAATTAGCAAACATATCGCAACAAATTGTACCCAATCAAATAGGGCAATACCAACAGTTGCAAGAATGGTTACAAGACAAAGATGATACTGCAAACAAACACCGACACGTGTCGCATTTATGGGGTGTGTATCCTGGAACAGATATTAGTTTTAAAACGCCTTCAATGATGCAAGCAGCAAAACAATCCTTACTATATAGAGGCGATGAAGGTACCGGTTGGAGCTTGGCTTGGAAAGTGAATTTATGGGCAAGATTTAAAGAAGGAGACCATGCAATGGCATTGGCCGAAAAATTATTGAGCCCTGCAGAAGATGTAAATGGCATTTCTGAAAAAGGGGGTGTTTATAAAAATATGTTTGACGCCCATCCACCTTTTCAAATTGATGGTAATTTTGGAGGTGCTGCTGGCATTACTGAAATGTTGGTTCAAAGTCATATGGGTTTTATTGATCTTTTGCCAGCATTGCCCAATGTTTTGCCAGATGGCTTAGTAAAAGGTTTATGCGCAAGAGGAGGATTCGAATTAGAGTTGGAATGGAAAAATCATCAATTAGTGCAATTGAAAGTTTTATCAAAGTCTGCAAGTCATTGCTATTTAAAATATGGCAACAAACAAATTGATTTTAATACACAAAAAGGTAAAACTTATCAGCTAAATGCTAATTTGCGAATGCAATGATGTTTTTTGGTTTGATAAATTAGGTAATTAGTAATCATTTACTTGTTAACGATAACAATTCTGCATGAAAAAATCATTTATTCGTTTGGGGCTATTTGTATTGTTGTGTAATAGTTTGGCCATTTTGTCAACTGCACAAACACTTACTAATGCCGAAATGGAAAAAGTATACCAGGAAGTTAAAACCCCATTTAAATACGGTTTGATAATAGTACCAGAAAATGATTCCAAAAAAATAGATTGTCCTTCTGTATATAGAAAAGGCAATAGTTGGTACATGCAATATTTAGTTTTTGATGGCAGAGGATATGAAACCTGGTTGTCTAAAAGTGCCGATTTGTTGCACTGGGAATCACTAGGCAAAACATTATCGTTTAGTACAGATACTAGTGCTTGGGATGCCAATCAAAAAGCGGGTTATATTGCTTTACAAAACGAAACCTGGGGCGGAAATTATCAGTTACAAAAATTCAATCAGCAATATTGGATGAGCTATTTAGGGGGCAAAGTAACAGGGTATGAATCTGGGTTATTGTCTATTGGTATTTCATCAACAAAAAATGACCCTAGCATTGCGCACGAATGGCAAACCTTAAATAAGCCTGTGTTAACTTCTAAAGATACCGATGTTCGTTGGTGGGAAAATAATAAAGAGTATAAAAGTTCTA
The DNA here is from genome assembly GCA_026391415.1 of Bacteroidota bacterium. Lineage (GTDB taxonomy): Bacteria > Bacteroidota > Bacteroidia > Chitinophagales > Chitinophagaceae > Sediminibacterium. Next base: position 2,930 of record JAPLEL010000069.1, on the reverse strand, counting down.
TTATTTGGGATAAACAAAAAACAACTGGCTATCCATTTGTAATGTATTATAACGCCAATGGAGATACTAGCAATAATACCAATAAAAAAACCAGATGGTTCGAGCGAATTGGAATGGCCGTTAGTAATGATATGCTTCATTGGAAAAGGTTTGAGCAAGAGCCCGTAATGCAGCATCGCGTGGGCATTACTGGTGATGCAGTAGTTCAAAAAATGGGTAATATTTGGGTGATGTTTTATTACGGTGCATTTTGGGAAAACAGAAAAGATGCGTTTAATCGATTTGCATGTTCAACCGATTTAGTGCATTGGACAGATTGGGAAGGAGATGATCTAATTAAGTCTTCGGAACCCTACGATGAAAAATATGCGCATAAATCTTTTGTGGTTAAATGGAAAGGGGTAGTATACCATTTTTATTGTGCAGTAAATAATAAAAACCAACGTGGTATTGCAGTAGCTACCTCACTAGATAAAGGAAAGAGTAGTACAAACTTTTTTAAAAATTAATTACGATGCAGTCAAACTTAAAAATTGGGTTATTTGGAATTGGGCTTGATGCCTATTGGCCACAGTTTGATGGACTAAAAGAAAAACTTGAATCTTATTTGCAAATAGTTGCATTAAAACTAGCTGCTATTCATCCACAGATTATTAATCTAGGATTAGTTGACAATATTGATAAAGCATTTGATGCGGGCAGTAAGTTTAGAAAAGAAGAAGTGGATATCATTTTTTTATATGTAACTACTTATGCATTGTCATCTACTGTATTGCCTGTAGTGCAACGTGCCAAGGTACCGGTGATTATTTTAAACTTAGCACCAACAGCAGCCATTGATTATGCTGCTTTCAATAAAATGAATAATCGAACAAAAATGACTGGTGAATGGTTGGCGTCTTGCTCTGCTTGTCCGGTTCCAGAAATAGCCAATGTGTTTAAAAGAACTGGAATAAAATTTCAGGAAGTTACAGGAATGCTAGAAAATGATTTGCAATGTTGGTCTGAAATATACCAATGGGTAGAAGCCGCGAAAGTAGCACATACCATGGCTTATAATCGTTTGGGTTGCATTGGTCATTATTATAGTGGCATGCTAGATATTTATACAGACCTCACTTTGCAGTATGCTTATTTTGGCGGACATATAGAACACATAGAAGTAGATGAATTGGCTGCTATTAGAAAAGAGGTTACTGCTATTCAAATAGCCGAAAAATTAAAATTGATTCATACAAGTTTTGATGTACAAGCAGACTGTACAGAATTAGAATTAGAACGTGCCGCTCAAACAGCAGTAGCATTAGAAATATTAGTTGCCAAGTATCAATTGGGTTCCATTGCATACTATTATAAAGGGACCGGAAATACTGATAATGAAAATGCCATTAGCTCCATTATTTTAGGGAACTCTTTGTTAACGGCTAACCATATTCCTGTGGCCGGAGAATATGAAATTAAAAATGCACAGGCCATGAAAATTATGGACAGCTTCGGTGCAGGTGGATCTTTTACAGAATATTATGCAGTAGATTATACCGACGATGTGGTGTTGATGGGGCACGATGGTCCGGGTCATATTGCCATTGCAGAAGGTAAAACCAAAGTTCGTCCATTAGGTGTGTTTCATGGAAAAGTAGGCAATGGCTTATCGGTTGAAATGCGTGTTAAACAAGGCCTTGTAACACTATTGTCGGTAGTAGAAACAGCAGATGGCAAATTATTGTTATTGGTTGCAGAAGGGGAGAGTGTAGCAGGACCAATTTTAGAAATTGGAAACACCAATAGCAGGTATCGGTTTTCTATAGGTGCTAGAAAGTTTATCAATACTTGGAATAGTTATGGGCCTGCACACCACTGTGCTGTTGGGATTGGTCATATAGCTTCTAAGATTGAAAAGTTAGGGGCATTATTAAACATGCAAGTATGTAAGGTTTGCTAAATTGATTAATTACATATTTTTTTGCCATTTTTTTGATACCATTATTTATGAAAAAGGTTTTTGTATTTTTATTATTAGTGAGCGTGTTTCAATTAAACGCTCAACGTTCTATTAAAAACTTTAATAATGGTTGGCAATTTTATTTAGGAACAGACACTACTGCAACTGCAGTAAATCAAAAACTAAATTGGCAATCAATAAACCTTCCACATGACTGGAGTATTGAATTGCCTTTTAGCGAAAAAGCGCCAGCAACCAATCAGGGTGGATCATTGCCTGGAGGAATTGGTTGGTATAAAAAAATATTTAGTATTGCAAGTAAGCAAAATCAAAAATTAATTTACCTCCAATTAGATGGTGTTTACAGAAATAGTGAAGTTTGGATTAATGGGCATTATCTTGGTAAAAGACCCAATGGATATATTTCTTTTGAATATCAGTTAAACGACTATTTAAAATTTGGAAAGGAACAAAATATTATTATTGTAAAAGTCGATAATGCGCAACAGCCTAATTCTAGATGGTATTCAGGTTCTGGCATTTATAGAAATACTTGGTTGGTTTCAACAGATCGTATATCCATTAAGCATTGGGGCAGTTTTGTAACAACCCCAACCGTTACAAAAAAATCAGCCACTGTATTATTACATACAAGTTTATTGAACCAGGCTAGAAAAGAAAATTTGGTTAAAATAGTAAGTATAATTACTAATGATAATGGGGTTGTAGTTGCTACTAATAGTCAATCAGTTTTAATAAAAAATAGTGATACAGCAATTGAACAAAAATTAACTATTCCATTTCCAAAATTATGGTCAATGGATCATCCTAATTTGTATAAGCTTACTACTACTATTTTTAAAGGTCAACAAGCCATAGATAATTACAGTACAAGTTTGGGAATTGTCTAACGTCAGCATAAAGTGGACTAAAAAAGGTCTAAATTAGTAGAGAGTTTCCATCATTAACAATTAAACCAAAAATGACA
>JAPLEL010000083.1 GCA_026391415.1 Bacteroidota bacterium | reverse complement strand
TCCAAACTTAAAGCAAGACGAGTTAGATATGATTGTTGAATACATTTTAAGTGTAAACAAAAAGAAAACAGCTTCATTGCCTGCTAGTGGAACTATCACACCTACAGAGCAAGATATGGGTCCTGGAAATTTAATGCAAATTACAGCTACCTATACCGACAAAGGGGGTCCTGGTATTAAACCACTAAGCACTACTAATACTACTACGCTTAGAAGCGCGTTAATTATTATGCCAACAAGCACCGCTGCCTCAAGTGTAGACGTTAAAGGATGGCGCGAACACCGTGCTGCATTTGTTAATGGCGAAGAAGGTTGGTTAGAATTTTCTGATATTAATTTAGACGGAATTAAATCAATTGAATTTGGATATGGTATTCCACAACAATTAGATAAAGGCTATGAATTAACCCTATACCAAGATAGACCAAGACCAACTGGTACAAAAATTGGCGAACTTAAGTTAGCCAACACAGCTATTACCATGTTTAGTAAATCTGAAGTAGTATTAGAAAACGTAAAACCAGGTCCGCATAAATTGTATATCAAATTTTTAAAAGTAGACAAAGCCGAAGTGCACCGTTTAGCAGTGATTAATATGAGGCTAATACAAAAGAATTAATAAATACCAATAAGCATCATTTTAAAAGCGGCTGTATCAAATGTGATACAGCCGCTTTTTTTATAGAGAAGGGATGTGTTTTTAACCCATCTAAGAAATAGTTTCTGTTCAGCTTATTTGATAAAATCTTTTCAGTTTCCAATTACAATTATTACAAAATCACTTAATAATTTAGTTCTATAAATAACTGTAATAAAAGTAAGGGTGCAGTTCTTTAATAATTCGGGTAATATTTTATTTTTTTAAGTTGTCTAATTAGTTAACTTTGTTTTTTTATGAATCGTATTGTAATTGTTTATAAAAGATACTTTTTAGACTTTTATGAAATACAAAATTCAGATATTCAAAAGAAGATAGAATGGACTTTGAACTTGATACAAGTTACAAGTCAGATTCCAGAAAAATATTTCAAACATTTAGAAGGAACAGTTGGGTTGTTTGAAATTAGAGTGGAAGTGTCTGGAAATATATTTAGAATATTTTGCTTTTTCGACAAAGGATATCTTGTGGTCCTTGGAAATGGATTTCAAAAAAAGACTCAAAAAACACCAAAAAAAGAAATTGAAAAGGCTTTAAGAATAATGGAGGAATATAAAAATGAAAACAAAAAAAACTAAAAATATTACTACCTTAAATGAATTACTTGATAATAAGTACGGTAAAAAAGGGAAGCCCGCAAGAGATTCCTGGGAACAAGAATTTGAAACATTTCGTTTAGGGGTTTTATTAGAAGAAGCTCGTTTAAAGTTAGGAATGACTCAACAAGAACTTGCAGACAAATGCGGCACCAACAAAGCATATATTTCTAGAATTGAAAACAATGCATCTGATATTAGGTTGTCTACTTTAATGAGAATCATTCAAAAAGGATTTGGCGGACAACTGAAACTCTCACTACACTTATAACAATTCTCCTTTTAATTTTTCCAATCTAATGCATCTGCTCCTTTGCCAATAACAGGAAAAGCACTAATGCGCAAACGGGCTGCACCCATTGGTAATAGGGTAACAGTTTCAACCGACGATGTGCTTTTTATTGGGCTCATAGATAATACGCCACAAAGGCCGTATTGATCAATTTTCCAATTAGGAATTTGTTGTGCTTTTGTTTTAATTATAATTGGACATGCGCTTTGTGTAAATGGAAAATTATCTTTTGGCCATGGTTTTTTCTCAATGGAGAAAGAGTTGCCAATATTCTTTTGATCAAATACTAATCCATAATTCCATGCACTTGTAGGATGAATTTCATAAGATGGCCATGCATCAATATCGGCTCCTTTCTGCCATTTAGAATCGCCTATGGCAGTTGCATCGCTTTTTGCTTTAATAAATTCTTCCCCAATTTTTAATGAAAAAGTTAAGGGTCCGTAATTAACACTCACGCTGTTTTTATTTTCTTTCCATTCTTTAATTTGCACCTGCATAGGAATTTGTAATGTAATTACATCGCCTTCTTTCCAAGTTCTATTAATTCGAACGTATTTAGACGCCAATGGTTGCACTGTAACTTTATGTTGGTTAATGCTAATAGAGGCATTATTACACCACTGCGGAATGCGCAAATAGAATGGAAATGCTACTGCAGTTTTTGTGTGAAAAACAAAACTAATTTTATCTTCAAAAGGATAATTGGTTTTTTCATCAATACTAATATTTGTTCCATTGCCTACTTTCATAGACACTTCACTAGCCGAATAAATAACAGCGGCAGCGCCATTATCTGGTGTTGCCATAAATAAGTTTTCAGAAAAATAAGGCCATCCTTGCGCATGGTTGTGCTGACAACATCTAGAGCTGAAAGGATTCATCATTAAAAAAGGACCAGCGTTATCAATTCCCGGCGAATGATTTTCTGCATCATTCAACACCATATTAGGGCTAGTAATATATCTTAATGATTTAAAGTCTGCCATCACTGCGGCAGGATAAGAATTGAATGCAACATTTTCTGCTTGATCTGCCCAAGAAATATCTCCAGTCATGCGCATCATGTGTTCATCGGAGTTCATTTCTTCTACCATCCCACATGTTTCCATTCCTTGGCGTGGATCGTCATAACCAGGCCTTGCTACTTCATCACTTCCAAATAAACCACCAGGCACTTGCCCAAAATATTTGCGTACTATATCAAAAACTTCATAACTCGCTTTCAGGTCTTTTTCATTATGTGATAATTGATAAAAAGTTGCAGGCTCACGAAAGCCTTGAGACACATTTACATTATGCCAGTCGGGTAATTCATTATACCATTTTGGCCAATCCTTTCCATTGTGCCTACTATGGTTGTTAGATTTTGTTGGGGTTTCTCGGCTACTCCAACTCTTTCCTTTTTTATGAATTTTATTGGCCAAATCCAATAGCCAGGCTTCATGTGTATGATTGTATAACCATAAAACACTGTATAAATTATCGCCTGCACGTAAGCCCTGCCAATACATTTGCAAGAATTTATCTTCTGGATAATTTAGTTGATAACGAAAGAAATTTTGCATGAGGCTAATAACTCTTTTGTCACCAGCATATTCATAATACGATTGCAAACAATAAAGCATAATCATCTTGGGCCAAAAATCTTCAACGTCTTTTTTAATATTTATCGGTCCAAAATTTCCGTCTGGTTTTTGACTACTAAAAACACCTTCTAACCAAACCTTTGTTTCTGCAATCATTGTAGGGTCCTTTAAAATATAAGCAAGGTTGCCATATCCTTTTAACCAATATGGCAATTCTTCCCAACCAAATCCACCAGTACCATCTTTGCTTAACCAAGCGTTATTGTCTTTTTGTAACCAAGCACTGATTTCGCCCAAATGCCCGGTAAGCCCATCTTTTTGACGCACTAACATTTCTTTTAACCAGCCTTTTGGTTGAATAGCAGTAACAGGTAATTTCAACAAACTATTCTGAATCAGCGGCGTAGCATTGTTTAAATAAAAACTGTTTTGCAGTTGATTGTTGGGCTTGTTAACTATTGTAACACCTGTTTGATGATTGCTAATAAATGAAACAAGTAGCACTAAGCCAATAAAAACAAAGGATGCGTGAATGATATTTTTCTTTTGCATGGTGACTGGTGCTAAGTTTTTGTAATTGTAAATCTGTTGAAGGGCACTTAAAAATAAGGAAACCTTTTTTATAAGTTATCTATTTTATACCACTCTTCATAAATGTAATACAATATATATTTATTGTTTATCAATAAATAATTGTATTATTGCTATATAAATCAACTATATGAAACCAAACCTTTTTCGCTCCATAGCAAATAATATTATTAAAAAAGACGCTTTAAATAGAAAAATTAAAAGATACTTCTTTGGTTTAATGGTGCTTTATATTATTCTAGGATTATTTGGAAGGTTCAAGCCAGATGGAATTGAAGTGTTGGTGCAACCCAATAGTCAAATGAGGGTTGCTCAAAAAGATATTACAGTATATCCGGTATGCACTTTAAAACAAATTGGGGCCTTGCATATTAGCCATCCAACAGTTTTACAACAAGCATTATTTCCCGATACAGTATTGGGCATTGATTTAATTACACTTTTGTGTATATGCCTTGGTTGTATTTTAATCGTTTTAATCATTCCTAAACTGAATGAAAACAATTTATTTCGCAACGATATTTCATTACTGATAAGAATCTTAGGATACTTAATAATATTCCATAGTGTATTTAGTATTTATAGAATGGTGGCTTACATACCCAATGAAATAGCCATGCTCACTAATCATGAATATGTAACACAAAATAAATTTCCAATTTTTGTTTTCGCCGAAGCATACATGGGTTTGCTAGTGATTGCCATCTCTTATATGTTTAAAAGAGGCTTACAATTACAAGAAGAATTGGATTTAACCGTTTAATTTCATCATTCATATTTTAATCATGCCAATAGTTGTTAATTTAGATATCATGTTAGCCCGAAGAAAAATGAGTTTAACAGAACTCAGTGAAAAAGTAGGTATTACAATTGCTAATATGAGCATTCTTAAAAGCGGTAAAGCCAAAGCCATTCGTTTTTCAACACTAGAAGAAATTTGTAAAATATTAGTTTGTCAACCTGGTGATATTTTAGAATATATGAATGATAAGGAGTATAAACAACTTTTTAAAAAGTAGGGAACATAAAAAATTGAGTTAAATTACCAATCAATAAATGATTCAATCATGAAAACATCTAGTTACAAATATGCATTAGTGTATATAACGCCACTAATTGTTTTACTATCTATTTATTCAAAAAATTATTGGTCATTTTCTGCCGTTGCAATTATATTTATTATCATTCCTTTTTTAGAACTTTTTACAAAGGGCTCCACTGATAATTTAAATACACTACAAGAAGATATTGACAAAGAAAATAAATTGTATGATTGGTTGATATATGGGTTAGTGCCATTACAATATTTGATTCTAATTTATTTTTTGTTTCAAGTGAGTGATGCACGCCTTCCATTTTATTTTAAAATAGGAGCCACCACTGCTTTTGGAATGGCCTGTGGTATTTTAGGTATTAATGCCGCGCACGAATTGGGGCATAGAACAACTTGGTACGAGCAACTCATGAGTAAAATATTGCTACTTACTACCCTTTACATGCATTTTTTTATAGAACATAATCGCGGACATCATAGGCATGTATCAACAGAAATTGATCCTGCATCTGCAAGGTTTGGTGAAACTGTTTATGCTTTTTATTTTCGTTCAATAGGGGGTAGTTGGATTTCTGCTTGGCATTTAGAATCAGAAAAATTAAAACGAAAAAATCTACCTTTTTGGAGTACTAAAAATGAAATGTTGGTTTTTCAAATTGTTCAGATCCTTTTGATAGTAAGCATTTGGCTTGTTTTTGGCGGAAATACTTTATTGTTTTTTTTGCTGGGATCATTAATGGGCATTTTATTATTAGAAACCGTAAACTATATAGAACATTATGGTTTACGCAGAAAAAAGACCGGAGATCATTACGAAAGAACAATGCCCATTCATTCTTGGAATTCAAATCATCCAATAGGAAGGCTAATACTATTAGAACTTTCTAGACACTCCGACCATCATTTTATTGCCAATAGAAAATACCAAATACTAAGACATTTTAATGAAAGCCCACAAATGCCAACTGGTTACCCGGGCATGTTACTATTATCACTTTTTCCGCCCTTATGGTTCAAAGTAATGCATAGCAGAATTGCTGCGTGCAAACAAACGCAAAAAGGAATAGAACTCGCGTAAATAAACAATAAACTAAAAGGGAGGAACCAATAAATTAATTCGTTCCGCTAGCAGGTTCAAATAATTTTTTCAGGAAATTTTTAAGTTCATCACCACGAAGATTTTTGCCAATTATTTTTCCTTCTTTATCTATTAAATAGTTTTGAGGAATTGCTTGAATGCCATAAGCTTTTGACACTTCATTATCCCAATATTTTAAATCAGAAACATGGCTCCAAGTTAGGTTGTCGTCGTGAATAGCTTTCATCCATCTGTCTTTAGCGCCAGGTTGGTCTAATGAAACGCCTAATACAGTGAAGCCTTTGCTTTTATAGGTATTAAATGCAATAACCACATTTGGATTCTCTGCTCTACATGGTCCGCACCAGCTAGCCCAGAAATCAATCAATACATATTTACCTTTTAAAGAAGCCAAGCTAACTGGAATTCCAGCAGTATCTTTTTGTGTAAAAGGAATTGCAAACTGTCCTACTTCTAATTTTTTAGCCAACTCAAGTTTTTCTGCAAATACTTTTCCGCCAGGTAAATTTTTAGGAACAGCACCAAGTTGTTTGAATATTGGTTCTGCAGTGCTAGGATTAATAGCATATCCCGCATATTGGTTTAAAGCATAAATAGCTATTGCAGAATTTTTGGTAGCAGGCGCTTTTAAGAATGGTAAGTATACTGCCACTTTAATTACTTCATCTAGTGAATCAATTGCTTTGTCTATTTTATCTGCGGCAACCTCATCCTTAATTTTTTTAGCTGCAGCATATTTTGCAAACAAGTCTTTTTTTGCAGGATCATAAGCAGCTACTTTATTTTTAAGTACTGTATAAATATCGTGCGATTTTGAACCAGTAATGGTGCTGTTGCTCAAACTGTCTTTTGCAACAATGTTAATAGTGCCTGGCTCTAGGTAAACTGTTAAGTAGTTTCTAGCTGAATTTGGTTTTGCTTTTTTGGTGGTATCGGTTGATTTTACAAGAGATACTCTTAATTGTGCCATTAATGGCTCTTCAATAGCAATATTAAAAACGGCATTTTTGCTATTACGAACATCAACACTATCGTTGAATCTTACTTTGGTGGTTGTATTGTAGTACGATAGAAAAATCTTCTCTACAGGCTCTAAATTACTAGTTAAGTCGGCCTTAATGGTTAAGTTAGGCTTGGCAATAGGCGTAGTAGCTGTTTGGGCATTTGACTGATAAAAGCCTGCAAACAGTAAAGCAAGAAAGCTGATTTTTTTAAGCATGGTAATGATTTAAGTATGCAAGATAGGGATAATAAGTCTACCAAAATGGTAGGCAATAAGAATTTTCTAATACGTATAGCCTTTTTTTAATAGATTCTTATAATAAACTTAGGTAATTTGTAATAGACACTATTTCTGTCGATCCAATTTTATTTAACACAAGTAAATCAATATCACCAGTTATAAGGTGTGAAGCATTTCCGTCAATTGCTAAAGCCAGGAGAAAATTATCTTTTGGATCACGGCATAAATTGATTGCTGATTTTATAGTAATAAACGCTGCTTTTGTATGAATTTTTCCAAGCAAACTTTTAATATCACTTTGTGAGAAGTATTTTTTAAACTTAGGTCTGTTAGCAACTTCAATAAACTCTTCTAATAATTCATCGCAGAATAACAGTTTAGCATGATTCCCTTTAAGTAAACTATCAATTTTAGACAAGTCTTTTGTTAATAAAAAACTTATCCAAAGATTTGTATCTATTATAATTCTATGCTTAACCTTTTGCATAGCGCTTTGACCTAACAGATTCTACTTCTTTTGAGATTTCTTCTAATGTTGGAGGCTTTAAGGAAGCTTTTTTTCTAAGTTTATTAACAACAGTTAAAAATGGGTCAGTAACAGACATTTCAGTGATAGCAATTAATTGTTTGTCGGCAAGATCTTTTAATATTTTGCTGGCTTTTGGGTCTAATATTTCAATCTGATAAGTCATGATACCGAATATACAAATTATTAATAATAAAATAAAATACAAGATTTTGGCTAAAAACGCTTCTGAATCTAACTAAATACCAAATTTAGAGTCTGGTATCAAAATTATAAGTAAGGATTTGATTATCCAAGTAGAAAAATTTTATGAGTATTTTTATTGGATATGGTATTAAATGTGTAAATCATTATTGCTTTTACTTAATAATTTCCCAATGAAAAAAACACATATTGTTCTATTCAGTTGCACTAATTGTCAGCTTTAATATGGAATCAATATAGACCATAAATTAATGAAAGCGTTTAGGTCTTATATTTAGGTTTGTATTGAAATAGAAAAATTGAATCAAAAATAAAATAAGTATGAAATTTTTTTTAGTGCTATTAATGTCATTTATTTTATGGAATGGCTCCCTGTTTGCAAAAACTATCATGGTTAAGAATGAAACGGAACTCATTGCAGCCAATGCCACTGCAGCGCCTGGCGATATGATTATTTTAAAAAATGGAATTTGGGAAAACATTTCAATTAAACTTACTTGTAATGGATCAATAGACAAACCGATTTATGTAAAAGCCGAAACTGCAGGAGGCGTTATCATTAAAGGAAAAAGTAGTTTGCAAATTGGTGGAAATTGGATTGTGGTGGATGGATTGAATTTTACAGAAGGCTATTCATTAAATGGAAATGTTTGGGATTTTCGTGTTGGAAAACAGGTAGCCAATAATTGCCGTATTACAAATTGTTTGATTCGTTCATTCAATGATCCAAACAGAATGGTAGAGAATTATTGGGTGGCATTTTATGGTAAGAACAATAGAATTGATCATAATAATTTTATTGATAAAACAAATCTTGGTGTTTTAGTGGCTGTTATATTAGACGACGATCGCAGTCGTTTAAATAGCCATAAAATTGATAGTAATTATTTTGGATTAAGAAAACCTTTGGGTAGTAATGCAGGCGAAATTATTCGAATAGGTGTTGCAGAGCATTGTACATTTTATTCAAACACACAAGTGGTAAATAATTTGTTTGAACATTGCGATGGAGAAACAGAAGTTATTTCTATTAAATCTTGCGGAAACCTTGTAAGAAATAATGTTTTTAAAGAGTGCCAAGGTGCTGTTGTTTTAAGACATGGTAATAACAATACAATTGAATCGAATTTGTTTCTAGGTAATGGCAAAGAAGGTTCGGGTGGTGTTCGTGTAATTAATGAAGGTAATTGGATTGTAAATAATTTTTTCTCTAATTGTAAAGGAGAAGGTTTTAGGTCTCCGCTTGCCCTAATGAATGGGGTATTTAATTCGCCTCCCAAAAGATACCTACCAGTGCGAGATGCAGTTATTGCCAATAATACATTTGTTAATTGTACGCCATTTAGTGTTTGTGAAGGGAGTGATTCTGAGAGAACTGTATCGCCACAAAACGTGTATATTTTAAATAATCTTTTTTATTCAGATAAGCCAGCTGTAACCTTCCAGTATTTTGATAAGTTAGATGGTATCTATTTCAAAAATAATGTGGTAAATGAAAAAATAAAAAAAACCATCGACAATGGGTTTGACCAAAAAACTGTTGTTCTTACTAAATTACTAGGGAATGATTTTCCATCATATACAGCTAGCAAAGCAAATATAGATTTGCCCGATTCAATTAAAAATCAAGTAGCACAAAGATTACAGATCGGTTTTAAAAATACCATTGGATGTGCAGGCGTATCATTTATTGAAGCATTAGAAAAGCAATCTCATCAATTAGGGATGCATTGGAATGAAGCTGTTACAAAGGTCCAAAACAACACGCCAGTAGTTGTGAATTGCAAAGATGCAGCGGCTGTTTATCAGGCAATAAATTCCAAAGCATCAAATTTACAAATTGTGTTAACAGGAACGAATTATTTGTTTGACCATCCTATTAATCTTATCAATCAAACAGCAATTAGTAGCCTAAAACAAAACATACGTTTTCAAACAAATAGCAGTTTGCCTTACCTATTTAAAGTTGCTGCAAACAAAAGATTTGAGTTGTTGAATTGTATGATTGACGCAAAGGGTTTACAAGCCAAAGAATTTATTATGGCCGATAGTACAGGTGAATGTATCCACTTTGCAATCGTAATAAAAAATTGTACAATAACTAACTTAACAAATAATAGTTTTCTTAAAACAGGCAGATCTGCTTATGCCGATTCAATTAGTATTCATCAAACTACTTTTAGTGCTAATACAACCACTTTATTTTGTATGAATGAAGAGCCAGAAAAAAAAGGATATTATAATGTAGAAAAATTAACCATAAACGATTGTGTTATTGAAAACCAAAAAGGAATGATACTTGGTTTATATCGTACTGGTGTTGATGAAAGTACAATGGGACCAAAACTATTCTTTACCAATAATCGAATTACAAATAGCATGCATAACGATGCTATGCTTGATCTTTTTGGGGTACAAGCGTCTTTGCTACAGGGTAACCAGTTTATTAATGTAAATCCTAATAATACAATTGTTCGATATACAGATAATGTAAGAGGAAAACATTTGCAACAAAATAATAGTTTGCAAAAATCAGGTAAGATAGAAGAGAACAAATTTGTTACGAACTTGCAATGATGCTAATTCAAACAATAAATGGTGTTATATTCAAATATTAAAACAGCCAGCAATGAATTTTAAAATGAATAAAATTATTAAAAGCATAGTATTCTTTATGATGTTAACGGCTAACACATTTAACGGGTTTTCACAAACTACCAAAGAAGCCCCAATTGATATTTATTTATTAGTTGGCCAGTCTAATATGGCAGGACGCGGTGTAATAACAGAACAGTTTGCAAACGAACAAGATCCGCGCGTATTAATGTTTAATCAACAAAACCAATGGGTAATAGCAAAACATCCTTTGCATTTTGATAAACCAAAAGTAGTAGGTGTAGGGCCAGGCTTGTCATTTGGAATTGAAATGGCGAAGGGTTCAAAAAAGCATATTATTGGTCTTGTACCTTGTGCAGTTGGCGGTACAGGTATTGATAAATGGAAAGAAGGTGCTTACGACTCCGCTACCAAAACACATCCGTTCGATGATATGGTTATAAGAATTAAAGAAGCCATGAAAACTGGAACCGTTAAAGGAATTATTTGGCACCAAGGTGAAACTGATAGCAACCCTTTACTTGCCCCATCTTATATTTCAAAACTTAAAGTTTTAATAGAAAAATTGCGTGAATTGGTTAACGATTCAAAATTGCCATTTGTAGCAGGTAAGCTAGGAAGTTTTAAAGAATCTAATAACCTCATTAATATTGAACTTGAAAACTTACCCAATCAAGTAGCTTATACCAGTCTTGCCACATCCGAAGGATTGGTAGCTAATCCCGATATTACTCATTTCGATTCGCCATCGGCAGAATTATTGGGTAAACGCTTTGCAGAGAAAATGAAATTGTTACAGAAGGAATTAAAGAAAAAATAGTTGCGATTTATTTTTTTTGAGTAGCTGATTTTATTACAAGTAGTTAAATCGTCAGCTATATACTTAAAATTTACTAGCTACTAATCTATGGAGTTTAATTACTAAATTACCATCTATGAATTTTAACCTAACACAACAACAAATTCAATCTTACCAAGAAAACGGGTTTCTATTGGTAGAGAATTTTTTAAATGAAATGGAACTTGCCTTTTGGCGCGAATCTGTAACCCAAGCCATACAAGAGCGAGGCGGTAAAAAAATGCCAGGCAGCGATGCAAAGATTGGCGATGATGATGGTATAAACAAAGACAGCGATTATTATGGTAAAGTATTTGATCAAATGCTAAACCTATGGCAAACAAATAATGCCGTAAAAAAAATCATGCTCAATGAAAATATTGGAAAGATGGTGGCCGATCTAGCTGGTTGGGAAGGCACAAGAATTTGGCACGATCAGGCTTTAATAAAACGCCCTTGGGCCAATCCTACATCTTGGCATTTAGATACGCCTTTTTGGTCTTTTAGTGACAGACGTGCAATGTCTATTTGGGTGGCATTAGATGATGCTACTTATGAAAATGGATGTTTGTATTTTATACCCGGTTCTTATCATACCACTACTTTTGAAAATCCGGGTATTGGAAAAAATATGGATGCCGTATTTGATTTTTATCCGCAGTTTATTCAATCTAAATCGGTAGCAGCGCCCATGAAAGCAGGCAGTTGTTCCTTTCATAATGGATTAACTATACATGGCGCAGGAGCTAATATGACCAATGGTTTCCGCAGGGCAATGACCTGTGCTTATATGCCCGATGGCGCGAAGTTTAATGGAACAAAAAATATTTTAACGGATGAGCAAGTCTATAAATTAAAAATAGGCGACTTGCTTAATGATGAAATACAAAATCCGTTAATTTATTCTAATGCTAAAAAATTCTAATGGTGAAGTTGTTAATGTTATGCACGCAATAGGGATATGAGCATTTACTAGTAGAAGAATTGGGTTTAGTCCGTCACACCAGAGTTTGGTCCTCCACAATATATGTGGACTATCAACAATGCGCCAATTGTTAGCTAATGGGATGTAAATGTTTTTATGAAGGATTTATTAAGAAAGAAATTGGTTTATTAATTACTCCCCTTAACATTCTCTTTACAATTTAATGTTACTTCGTTAACATTAAAGACATCTGCTCATAATGTAGTTAGGATAGTTTCGCCGTCTTTAAATACTATCCTTTATGAAGCAAATCAAAAAATGTTTTTTTAGTTTATTACCATTGGCAATTTGCTTATTTGTTTTTCAGGCACAGGCACAAAATGCTACTGTTACTGGTAAAGTTCTTGAAATAGAAACCTTAAAGCCTATTGAAGGCGTTACAGTTTCTGTGAAAAACGGCACACAAAAAGTTACAACAAATGCAGTTGGTGTATTTACTATTGCTGCTGCAAAAGGCAGCTCATTAGTATTCTCTGTTGTTGGATACCAAGACAAACAAGTGGTGGTTGGTCCTAGTAGTTTAACGATTGAATTAACTCCTTCAGCGGCTATTTTAGGCGATGTTGTTGTAACTGCTTTGGGTATTAAGCGCAATGAAAAATCGTTAGGCTATGCAGCTCAATCGGTCTCTGAAAATGCAGTAAAAGATGCAAAAACCAATAACTGGGTAAACTCACTTTCTGGTAAAGTAGCAGGCCTCAATATACAAGGAACCGGCGCAGGTCCTATGGGTTCTTCACGTATCACATTGCGTGGTGAAAATTCTTTAAACCTCGATAATAACCAAGCCCTTATAGTAATTGATGGTGTTCCGGTTAGCAGTAAAATTACTGGTACAGGTTATAGCTCAAACTTATCGGCAGATAGTCCTGTAGATTATGGATCTGATTTATCGGATATTAATCCTGATGATATTGCAAACATTACTGTTTTAAAAGGACCTGGTGCAACTGCGTTATATGGTAGCCGTGCAGCTGGTGGTGCTTTAATTATTACCACAAAAACCGGCGAAAAAAATAACAACAAGATTGGAATTACTTATAATTCAAATGTAAGTATTGATCAGGTAAATCGTTGGCCTGATTATCAGTATGATTACGGTGAAGGCAGAACAATTGCTTATTACTCTTATGGTGATAGCCAAGATGGTATTAACACTAGCACTGGTGTTGCTGCGGGTAGAGCATGGGGGCCAAAATTTAACGGTCAATTATATTTCCAATACGACCCAACCACTTCTAATAATTTGGCTACAACTCGTACACCTTGGGTTCCTTATTCAAATTATATTAAAGGTTTTTTTCAAACAGGATTAACTACAACTAATAGTATTTCAATTGATGGTGGAAATGATAAAAGTTCAGCGCGATTATCGGTATCTCATTTAAAAAATACTTGGATTGTTCCAAATACAGGTTATGAAAGGACCTCGGCATCCCTATCAGTAAATCACCAAATATCAGACAAATTAAAAATCAGCGGCAAAGTAACTTATACCAACAAAAGAAGCGATAACCTTCCAGAAGCAGGGTATAATAATCAAACCTTAATGTACTTTTTAATTATTGGAACGGCGCCTAATATTAATCCCGATTGGTTTAAACCTTATTGGTTACCTGGTTTAACAGGCGTTCAACAAAAGAGTCCGTATAATCCTGGCCCTGGAAACCCCAATATTGATATTTACGAAAACTTAAGTAAGCTGAACAAACATGGAGTACTAGGTAATTTTTCTGCTAATTATGAGTTCACAAAAAAATTAGGTTTAATGGTTCGCACAGGTGTTGATATGGCCTTTGAATTCCGCTCTCAACAACGCCCCTATAGTCAAACTAAATTTCCTAAAGGCAGTTACAGAGAAGAGAATGTATTTAATTATGAAATCAACACAGATGCATTACTAACTTATAAAGACAAGGTTAATAATACAATAAAATATTCTTTTAACCTTGGGGCAAATGCAATGAATCAAACGTATGATTATGCGGGGATATATGCAGACCAGTTAGCTCAACCTGGTATTTATCAGTTGTCAAATAGTTTAAATCAAGCAGTAGCAGACCCACAAAAAAGTCAGAAATCTATCAATAGTATTTATGGCTCATCTCAATGGTCTTATCTAGAAAAAGTTTTTTTAGATCTGACAGGTAGAAATGACTGGAGTAGTACATTACCTTATGGAAATAATTCCTTTTTTTATCCTTCAGTAAGCACCAGTTTTTTATTAAGTGATTTGTTTCAAATGCCTAAACAGGTGTCTTTTGCAAAATTCCGTTTGTCGTGGGCTCAAGTTGGTAATGATACAAGACCTTATCAAACTTCAAAATATTACGATGTAATTTATAGCAACCAGTTTACTAACTCATCTACTTTATTCAATCCTGCTTTAAAACCAGAAAT
>JAPLEL010000245.1 GCA_026391415.1 Bacteroidota bacterium | reverse complement strand
GCATTAGGATAATTAACATAAAAAGGATAATCTATCGAACCAAAATCAGAACTTGCTGTATTTCTCCATCTCAAATAAAGCTCATTTTGCCCAAAAGAAGTTTTATCTAAATGAATTATAGGATTCTTTACAGATATTCTTTTCCAAATTTCATTTAACCCAAATTTATATTCTACAATTACATTTTCTTCCGACAACATACCCGAGATACCTAATTGAAAATCGATACTTTTTGTTTTACGAGAAAGCGCTTTATTAAAATCTTCAAAACTTGTAATTTTATTATCGATAATAATCTTATCTAGATAAACATTTGGCTTTATATTGAGATAATTTAGTTTGTTCAAATTATCAGGATTAAATTGAATTAGTCCATCAATGCCTGGTATTGAGAAGTCCCCATTAGGTAATTTGATAGCACAGGGGCTGCAGCCACCATTCATCTCCAAAACATCAATACCATCTATTTTTCCAAAATATCTGAAAGCTATTTTGCCTGGTCCAAAATTCCAAAAATCTTTTACAGACTGCTTGGGCGACCTAAAAAGTCCTTTATTTGAACTTGCCCATATATTATGCTCATCATCTTCTATAAAGCAATGCACATATTTCAAATAGCCATTAGGATCCAAGGGCATTTTTTTAATCGTATCCTGCTTGTACATATATACGCCCCCACCATAAGTTCCCAATAAAAAATAATCATCCATTTTATAAATGCTTCTAAAATTGGCTTTTGACTTATCCCTATAAAACAATTTAAAAGTATTTTTATTTAGGTTGTATTTATACATACCATCTGTAGTAGCTACTAATAATTCTTGGTCATTTTCCTGTTTTACATCATACACCATAAAATTTGTTGGAATCCAACTAAATTTTATAACACTAAACCATTCGTTTAAGTTATTCTTTTTTATAACCTCTCTACCATTTATGGCATACATTGTATTGTTTACTTCTATAAAAGCATTTCTACGAGTATAATCTTTAAATTTATTAATAACCTTGTTATTTGTTAAATCATACTCTACAATGCCATCTTCGTTGGTAAAATAGAGTATATTTTTACTTGAAATAAAAGTATTAGTTTCAGATTTTTTATCAAAAATAATTGAACTTGATAATTTGGCTGAACCAAATATAGCCCCATCATTTACTTGTATATTGCCATTTTTAAGTAATACCTGTGCATAGGCACTTGTACTAGTATTTAATAGCGTGTTGTTTGGAAGTATTCTATTAAAATATTTAGGCCTACAAACCAAAACCCCTCTATTATCTGTACCTATATAAATTGTTTGTGTTATTTTATCAAATTGAACAAATTTGTAATATTCAGAAATAGGCAAATTATCTAAAACTAATTCAAAAGAAAAATTATTATCAATTAAGCTTATTCGATATAATTTCTGATCTGTAATTATAAAAACATCATCCATAGGTAGATCCTGAAAAACCTTTACATCTGTACTTATCTTAAAATATTTTTCAGAATGAAAAACTTTTTTAACAAGTACTTTACTAGAAGCATTTGCAATATTATTTAATAAAACTTCCGATAAAATATTTTTTT
>JAPLEL010000282.1 GCA_026391415.1 Bacteroidota bacterium | reverse complement strand
TGTTAAGTAGAAATACCCGTCAAGAAAAAATGAGTAGCTTAAGAAAAACAATTAGTCGCCGCTTAGTGGAGTCTAAAAATACAACAGCTATGCTCACTACTTTTAATGAAGTAGATATGACGCGTATTATGGAAGTACGCAAACTATACAAAGATAAATTTAAAGAAAGCCATGGCGTTAATTTGGGCTTTATGAGTTTCTTTGCAAAAGCCTGTGCCATTGCATTGGGTGAATGGCCACTGTTAATGCTTATATAGATGGAGACCAAATTTTGTACCATGATTATGCCGATATTAGTATTGCCGTAAGTACACCAAGAGGCTTAACAGTTCCCGTAATTAGAAATGTTGAAAGCCTTAGTATGGCTGATATTGAAAAGAGTGTAGTGATACTTGCAGGTAAGGCGAGGGATAGTAAATTAACTGCCGATGATTTAACTGGTGGTACTTTTACCATTACTAACGGAGGTGTTTTTGGGAGCTTAATGAGTACGCCTATTATTAATATTCCACAAAGCGCTATTCTTGGAATGCATAAAATTCAAGAAAGGCCAATGGCTATTAATGGTCAAGTAGTAGTAAGGTCAATGATGTATTTAGCACTTAGTTACGACCATCGTATTATTGATGGCAGAGAAAGTGTAAGTTTTTTGGTACGCGTTAAAGAGTTATTGGAGAATCCAGAATTACTGTTAATGGGGAAAGATCCAGTAAAAACATTATTAGAATTATAAAGTAAGTTTATTGAAATACGCCAACCAATATTTACAGTCTGCACATACCATACTAGATGCTTATGACGGATCTACACCACTTGCTGTATTTTTAAAAAAGTATTTTTCATTACACAAAAAGCATGGTTCTAGAGATAGAAAGAATATCACGCATTTGTGTTATGCCTATTGCCGATTAGGGCATGCTGGAAAAAAATTATTACTAGAGCAGCGTATTCGTATAGCCCTTTTTTTGGTAAATGAAACGGCCGAAGGTTGGGCAGAATTATTTGAGCAGTCTTGGTTAGAACAATGGGAGAAACCACTCAACGTTAAACTGGCATTTGTAAAATTACAGTTCCCATTATTTGTAATAGCAGATTTGTTTCCTTCGATAAAAAATTTAAGTGAAGCAATAGACGCTGAGCAATTTTTATTATCACATTTGGTGCAACCAGATTTGTTTCTACGCATTCGCCCAGGGCAATGGAAAAACGTTACACAAAAATTATCTGAAGCATCTATTCCATTTAAAGCTATTTCTAATACAACATTGTCTTTACCAAATTCAGCAAAAATAGACGAATTGCTTTTACTCGACAAAGAAGCAGTTATTCAAGATTTCAGTTCGCAAAGAATGACTGAAATTTTAAGTCAAGTAAAAGTCTTTACTACTAATAAATTCAGGTTTTGGGATTGCTGTGCAGCGAGTGGTGGCAAAACAATTTTATCCAAAGACACGCTTGGTGAAATGGATATTACGGTTTCTGATATTCGAACAAGTATCTTATATAATTTAGCTACACGTTTTCAAAAAGCGGGCATTAATAAGTACGAATCACTTACAACAGATTTATCTAAACCCAATTGTGTATTGCCTTCTAGCATGTTTGATTTAATTCTTTGTGATGCGCCTTGTAGTGGAAGTGGTACCTGGGGTAGAACACCAGAACAACTATTATTTTTTACTGAAAATGATATTAAAGCGTTTGCTGATTTGCAAAAAAATATTGTAACGAATATATTGCCATTACTAGTAACAGGGGGCTATTTTTTATATATCACATGTTCTGTTTTTAAACAAGAAAATGAAGATATTGCAGCAATGATTGCTGCTAAAAATACTGGTTTAGAATTAATCTCTTTGCAACACATTAATGGATATGCACAAAAAGCCGATTCCATGTTTGCGGTCTTGTTTCAAAAAAAAT
>JAPLEL010000031.1:7732-16273 GCA_026391415.1 Bacteroidota bacterium | reverse complement strand
GAAGCTGCTGAAAAAGCAAATCCAAACTTAAATACTTCTTATTATTAAAAACGCATCAAACATGAAAAGCTGGCTATGCAAAAACAATTAGTTGTAATTGGAGGAGGAGCCGCCGGATTTTTCTGTGCAGTTAATGCCGCAAGGTTGCATGCTAATTTGCAGGTAACCATTATTGAAAAATCCAACAAATTATTAGCTAAGGTAAAAGTAAGTGGCGGTGGCAGGTGTAATACAACGCATGCTTGTTTTGACATTCCTGATTTAGTAAAAAAATATCCAAGAGGGCAACAGTTTCTTAAAAAAGCATTTCATTGGTTTAATACTACACATACCATTCAATGGTTTGAAGAACGGAGTGTTGAATTAAAAACAGAAGCTGATGGCAGAATGTTTCCTGTTAGCAACGACTCCCAAACTATTATCAATTGCCTACTAAAAGAAGCTGATAAATACGGCGTTCAAATTCAAATTCAAACAGAAGTAGTGAATGTAGTGTCCAAAACGAACGGATTTGAATTAACAACTGCCAACAATAAAAAAGTTCAAGCCGACTATCTCTGTATTGCTTGTGGTGGCTATCCTAAATCGGCTATGTTTGATTGGTTAACAAAGCTTGGTCATACCATTGAAACGCCTGTGCCGTCTTTGTTTACGTTTAATATGCCAAGCAATCCTATTACTGAATTAATGGGTGTTAGTGTTGAGCATGCTATTGTTAAAATAGCTGGAACAAAATTAGTAGAACAAGGCCCACTGTTAATTACACACTGGGGAATGAGTGGTCCGGCTATTTTAAAATTATCGGCTTGGGGCGCCAGACAATTAGCCGATATGCAGTACCAATTTAGTTTGATGATAAATTGGTTGCCAACTACCAATGAACAATCATTAAGAGCGGACTGGCACAATCTTCGAACACAATATTCTGCACAAAAAATAGCCAATAAAAATCCTTTTCAATTACCTGCAAGACTCTGGAATTATTTACTGCAAACAAGCGGAATAAAAACAGATTTGCGCTGGGCCGAATTGCCGTTGAAGGAGCAGAATAAGTTAATTACAAACCTTACAGGACAGGTGTTTCAGGTGAATGGTAAAACAACTTTTAAAGAAGAATTTGTTACTTGTGGTGGTATAAAATTAAATGAAATAGACCCCAATACTTTTCAAAGTAAAATTCATCCAAACTTGTTTTTTGCAGGAGAAATTTTAGACATTGATGGTGTTACTGGTGGATTTAATTTTCAAAATGCTTGGACTAGTGGCTGGATTGCAGGAAATGCAATTGGTAACTAGCGCTTTTCTTCTTCCTTCAAAGAAATTGTCCTTTTCCCATTAATAAAATTAATGTAAATACTGTTATTGCTTTCTTATAAAGTCCTCCATTTTTCATTGATGAAATTATTTGTTAGCATAAAAGGTAATTTTAGCAAAATCAGTACCCGCCAATTCAAACCAAAAAAATATCAACTAATTGCTTTAATTGCAAAAAGCTAGTAAAGAGTTGGGTTTTATATAAAAAACATTTTATTTGAAAAAATCCGCCAAAAAGAGTAAATTATACTCTTAAACCAATGTTATGCGCAAAGTAAATGATATCCTTAAAAGGAAAGGAAATATGGTAAGTACTATTTCGTCGAATTTAACGGTCATTGAGGCATTAGAGCAAATGGCTACTTTAAACATTGGTTCTTTGGTTGTATTAGACAACGATACATTTATTGGAATTTTTACAGAACGTGATTATTCAAGAAAAGTTATTTTAAAAGGACGTCATTCAAGTAATACATTAGTAGGCGAAATAATGACCACCGATTTCCCTAGTGTGCAATTAAAAGACTCTGTAGAAAAATGCATGCAATTAATGTCTTTACACCATGTACGATATATACCCGTTATTGAACAAGGAAAATTAGTAGGAATTATATCTATCAATGATGTGGTTACAGAAACGATCAATAATCAGCTAGAGACTATCTCACAGTTGCAGCATTATATTCAGTCTTAATTAATTATGAGTCCATTTAGCGAAAACGATATTGTAAATAAATACCTGTTTAGGCTAAGCCTTTATTGATTTTTGATTCATATTGCTGAATGCTATTTTGCTGTTGATGATAAAGATTGCTTTTATGAAAAAAAGATACGTGTGTATAGCACTTGCCTTTTTACAAATTTCACTAGTTGCTGCTCAAATTAATCCTTACCACTCCGATTGGATTGATTTTAATAAAAATGGAAAAAAAGACATTTTTGAAGATCCCAAACAATCAATTAATAGTAGGGTAGCGAATTTATTATTGCTCATGAATGTAGATGAAAAAACTGCACAATTAGCAACACTGTATGGTTATGGTCGGGTGTTAAAAGATAGTTTGCCCACCGCTGCTTGGAAAACCAAAATTTGGAAAGATGGCATTGCCAATATAGATGAGCATTTAAATAACACTACTTTCCGAAAACAAACCAATACTTCTTTATCCTTTCCATATAGTAAACATGCGGGAGCCATTAATGAAATACAAAAATGGTTTATTGAAGAAACTAGAATGGGCATACCTGTTGATTTTTCCAATGAAGGAATTCATGGATTGGCACACGATCGAGCAACTCCTTTTCCAGCGCCAATTGCAATGGGTAGTACCTGGGATAAAGACTTGTTGCTAAAAGCAGGACAAATAATTGGTAGAGAAGCAAAATCCTTAGGTTATACTAATGTGTATGTGCCTATTTTAGATTTAGGGCGTGATCCTAGGTGGGGAAGAATTGTTGAATGTTATGGGGAAGATCCTTTTTTAGTTACAGAATTAGGCAAGCAATTGGTGCTAGGTGTACAGGCAAATAATGTTGCGGCAACACTTAAGCATTATGCAGTATATAGCGTTCCTAAAGGAGGTAGAGATGGTAATGCAAGAACTGATCCGCATGTTGCACCAAGAGAATTACATCAAATGTATTTATATCCTTTTAGGCGTGTGATTCAAGAAGCGCATGCTTTAGGCGTAATGAGTAGTTATAATGATTGGGATGGAGAACCTATATCTGCTAGTTATTATTTTTTAACCCAATTACTTCGTAAAGAATTTGGGTTTGATGGATATGTTGTTTCAGATAGCGAAGCCGTTGAATTTATTTCAAGCAAGCACCATGTTGCAGACGATTACAAAGACGGTGTTCGTTTGGCAGTAGAAGCAGGATTGAATGTGCGCACTAATTTTGATATGCCAGATAAATATATTTTGCCTATCAGGGAATTACTCAAAGAAAAAAAGTTATCTATTAATACCATTGATGCGCGCGTATCGGATGTATTACGTGTAAAATTCAAACTAGGATTATTTGATAAACCATTTGTGGTTAAAGAAGCAGCAGATACAATTGTAAGTAATCAAGATGCAAAAGCGTTTGCTAAAAAAGCATCGCATGAAGTATTGGTATTATTAAAAAATCAAAACAACTTATTGCCATTAAATAAAAAGAATATCCACAATGTTTTTGTTACAGGACCATTAGCCATGGATACCACACATTCTATGAGTAGGTATGGTCCGAATAATGTAAAAATCATTTCAGTATTAAAAGGGATTAAAAATTATGTAGGCAATACTGCTCAAGTGAGTTATGCTAAAGGTTGTGAAACCATTGATGCTAATTGGCCAGAAACAGAAATTTTACCAGAACCACTTACGCCAAAAGAAACCAATAGTATTAATGAAGCAGTTGAAATGGCAAAAAATAGCGATGTAGTAATTGCTGTAATGGGTGAAGATGAAAGTTTAAGTGGAGAAAGCAGGAGTAGAACATCATTAGACTTGCCAGGCAAACAACTAGACCTTTTAAAAGCATTGTATTTAACAGGCAAACCAATTGTGCTAGTATTAATAAATGGACGACCATTAACGATTAACTGGGCTAATAAATATATCCCATCAATTATAGAAGCATGGTTCCCTGGTATTGATGGAGGAACGGCTATTGCAGAAAGTATTTTTGGCGACTATAATCCTGGAGGAAAATTAGCTGTGACTATTCCTAAATCAGTAGGGCAAATAGAGTATAATTTTCCATTCAAACCAGGATCGCACGCAGGGCAACCTGGAGATGGGCCAAACGGTTTTGGAAAAACAAATTTATATGGAAGTTTATATCCTTTCGGATTTGGACTGAGTTATACAAGTTTTGATTATTCTAATTTAATTGTTACACCAGAAAAATTAAAAGCGAATACAAATATTTCAATCAGTGTAGATATTAGCAATACTGGTAAGTATGCTGGCGACGAAGTAATACAACTATATTTAAAAGACGAAGTGAGCAGTGTAACTGTTTACGAATCGCAATTAAGAGGGTTTGAACGTATTCATTTGCAACCAGGCGAGAAAAAAACTGTTCAATTTACGCTCAAGCCCGATGATTTAAAATTACTCGATAAAAAAATGAATTGGGTAGTGGAACCAGGCAGTTTTGAAGTAATGATTGGAAGTTCTTCAGAAGATATTCGAGTTAAAAAGAAATTTATTATTATTCCTTAAGGTCATAAAACTCATAAATAAATAAAATGCGTAGATACAGTATAGTTTTTGGAATATTATTTTTGTTAATTCAAAGTTCTTTTGCCCAAAATACAAAACGATTTCAATCGGAAGTTTTTACAAGTGCAGATTCTATTTTAAATATTCAATACGGCGAGGCCATTAATAACAAAAATGTTCCTGAAAAATTATTGTTAGATTTTTATTCGCCAGCAATAAAAGATACATTAGCCAAAAGGCCCTTAATGATTTTTATACATGGGGGCGGATTTCAAGATGGAAAAAAGTCGGGAGGATTTGTTAATTTAATTTCAAATAGTTTAGCTAAAAGAGGGTACACTTTTGCATCAATAGATTATCGTTTAGGTATTAATGCTCCAAAGTCTAATCAAGATTATTTTGAAGCATTGTATAGGGCCGTGCAAGATGGCAAAGCAGCAGTCAGATATTTTAAAAGATATGCCGAGAAGTATGGCATTGACACAGCGCAGATATTTATTATGGGTAGTTCTGCTGGCGCTAAAACAGCTTTGCATATTGCTTACTTAGATCAAGCAGAAGTGCCAACTTATATAGATACAAAAAAAATGGGTTTGCTAGAAGGCACTAGTGGCAATCAAGGCTATTCTTCTGAAGTAGCTGGTGTTATTAATTGCTGGGGCGCAATGGTAAATTACCAATGGATCAATAAAAATGATGCACCACTATTTTGTATTAGTGGAACTGCCGATAAAACAGTTCCCTATGATTCTTCTTTTGATTATCATGGATTTAAATACGGCAGTACTGTTTTGTACGATCGAATGTTGCAATTAGGGATCCCTACAGGCTTGCGACTATTTTACAATACAGGTCATACGCTAGACAATAATAAATTAAAACAAGACAGTGCCTTACAAGATTTATCGGCATGGCTATTTACCCAATTAAAAATAAACAGGCCAGAAAAACCAGAGATATTTAAATGGGAAGAAGATATAAAAAAGTTAGAAGCCCTAGATGCTAAAGAAAAGCCCAATAAAAACGCCTTACTTTTTGTGGGTAGTTCTTATGTGCGTTTATGGGAAGGATTGAATAAAGACATTGCTCCTTATCAAACCATTAATCGTGGTTTTGGAGGAAGCAAATTAAATGAAGTAGCCTACTATATTGAACGATTGGTTTATGGGCATACATTTAGGGGGATAGTTTTGTATGTTGGAAATGATATTGTAGGAAGCAAGCAAGACAAAACACCTTTACAAGATGTAGAACTTGTGAAGTATATTACTAAAAAAATCAGGGTTAAGTTTCCAACCACGCCAATTTTTTGGAACCAAATTTCTCCTAGCGAAAAGAGATGGGCAGTATGGGATAAAATTTCTGAAGCCAATCAAATGATTAAGCAGTTTTGCGAAGCCAATGAACAGGTATATTATATTGAAAGTGCAGCTCCGTTTTTAGGAGCTGATGGCAAACCAATTGCCAGTTTATTCAGAGACGATAAATTACACTATAACGAAAAGGGCTATGTTATTTGGGGTAATATTGTAAAAAAATCATTAGACAAAGTATATGACAAGTAAATTAATTCAAAAAGAAAATTCAAGCCTACGTCCTTTACTATTGGCTTGCCTAGTTGGGTTTGCATTTTCTGCCAACTACACCAATCATGCGCCATTAAAAGACTGGTTGATTAAAAGTTTTAATACACCTGAGATGCCTTTTACAAAAGCCATGTTTGGTTTATTAACAACAGCCATTTTTTTTACCCATGCAGCTATGCAAATTCCTGGAGGATTTTTAGCAGATAAGTACGGACCAAAAAAAGTATTAACGATTGCATTATTAGTAGTTTGTTTGGGAAATATTGGCATTGCTTTTTCTAGTAGCTATTACCATTTATTGATTTGGAAATTTTTAGTTGGGTTTGGTACGGGTACTAGTTTTGTTGCAGGAGCTCGATATATTTTTCAATCAGTTCCAACCAATAAATTATTATTATATCAAGGTTATTATGGCGCAAGTGTTTTGTTGGGCTCTGGCTTTGTGATTTTTGTGATACCACAAATAGCCATACATTTTCAGTCTTGGTCTGCTGCATTTTTGTCAACAGCAGCTGTGGCAATATTGGTGTTATTTAGTTGGATATTTTTTGCACCAGAACCTATTGCAAAAGAACATCCACATAGTTCCTTACTCAAACTATTATCTAATTCTCAATTATGGTTGATGGGGCTTGTGCAAATGGCTTCATTTGGATTGGTGATTGTAATTGGCACTTGGATTACAACTTTATTGAAAGAGAATTTTTCTTTTGGCAATAAATGGGTGATTAGTTTTATTGCTTCACTTGTATTGTTATTGGGTTTAGTGAGTAGGCCATTGGGTGGAAAATTAGTTACAGTTTTTGGGGTAAGAAAATTATTGATCATTAGTTTGTTGTTAAATTCTTTGGGTTGTTTTTTATTAGCATTTTTTCCGAGTATAATGGCAGTTGATTTTTTAGCCATTTTACTTTTAGGCATAGGAACGGGCTTGCCTTATTCTGGTTTGTTTAATAGAGCTGCCGCATTGTTTCCTGGCAGGGCAGGTGCCGCTATGGGGCTAGTTAATATGTTAGGTATTATTTTTATTTTAACAGGCACACCCTTAGTAGGATTCATTGCTGATAAGATGGGCAATTTTTCGTATGCATTTATTACATTAGGAATATTTGCTTTTGTTATTTGTTTGGTGTCATTAAAAATAAAAAACGACTAAGTTTTTTATTCAATATTTTAAATTAGTTGGTTTATGCATTTAATGAATTTATTTGACCTTAGTTTAAAGGGTAGAAAAAATAAAATAGGATTAGTTTATAATGAAAAGCATTACAGCTTTGGCGAAATAGATTTGCGAAGTAATCAAATGGCTGCACTATTACTAGCAAAAGGTTTTTTACCAGGCGATAGGATGGCTGTTTATTTAGAAAATTGTATTGAGTTGATTGATTTGTATTTAGCAGCAATTAAAACAGGAATCATTTTTGTTCCCATCAATATTTTATATAAGGAAAGAGAGTTAAGTCATATTTTAACAGATGCAGCTCCTAAAGCCCTAATCGCAAATGGCCCTGTACCAGGAGGTTTTGATGCTTGGCAACTGTCAATATTAAATGAAGAAATTAATAATTACGCAACAGACACAATACCAACTATTGTAAACACTGGTGATACTGCTGCTGCAATTGTGTATACAAGTGGTACTACAGGAGCCTCAAAAGGGGCAATTCTAACACATAATAATTTTATTACAAACGGAATTAATATCGTTACCTGTTGGCAAATTACAGATCAAGATAATTTCTTATTAGCCTTGCCTTTGTTTCATGTACATGCACTAGCAAATGGCTTGCATGCCTGGTTAATTAGTGGTTGTTGTATGAAATTATTGGTTCGATTCGAACACCAACATGCAGCACAAGAATTTGTTTCTTTCAAACCAACTTTATTCTTTGGTGTGCCTACAGTGTATATTCGTTTATTAGACCAACACAATTCTATTGCCAAAGAAATTGGAGCTAATATCAGGTTATTTGTTTGCGGATCGGCGCCATTGCCTGCTCATATCATGGAAGCTTTTGCTATAAAATATGGGCATGTTATTTTAGAAAGATATGGCATGACAGAAACCTTAATGAATATTAGTAATCCTTATTGCGGAGAAAGAAGGGCAGGCACAGTGGGCTTTCCACTTCCAGGTATTTCAGCAAAAATAATTTTACCAGATGGTAGTCTTGCAAAGGTTGATGAAGAAGGAGAAGTATACATCAAAGGTCCGAATGTTTTTGCAGGATATTGGAATAGAGATAGCGCTACTGCCGAGGCTTTTGTAGATGGTTATTTTAAAACTGGTGATATGGGTGTAGTTTCTGAAGACGGTTATTTTACACTCAAGGGTCGTAAATCTGATTTAATTATTAGCGGGGGATTTAATATTTACCCAAGAGAAATGGAGGAATTTTTATTAGAGCAAACAGGTGTAATAG
>JAPLEL010000031.1:0-7667 GCA_026391415.1 Bacteroidota bacterium | reverse complement strand
TGTAATAGAGGCTGCCGTTGTTGGCGTTCCCCACGAAACAAGGGGGGAGGTGCCCATTGCTTATATAGTAGCCGAAACAAATTTAGATTTAGCAGAATTGGAAGAATTATGCAAACAAAGTTTTGCCTCATTTAAATTGCCTAGAACTTTTATTAAAGTGGAGGGATTGCCCCGAACAGCCTTGGGCAAAGTGCAAAAACACCTGCTACCTAAGCCCTAAATGTAAAAATCAGCCCCAAAGCCATATTTTTTATTGATTTTGGCTGATTTTTTTGCCTTTAAAAGTTAATTTCTATCCTGATTTCCGTACCTTCGCAGCCCCGAATTTTAAACCATCGGGGTTATTTTATGCAATTTTTCTTGAAACAATTAAACGCAGATGCACAGGAGAACACCGCAGCTTCAGAAGCTGTTGAAGTTCCTACTGCGACAACAAATGCACCTGTAGAAGAAACACCCGTTGAATCAGCACCAGTTGTTGAATCAGCACCAGTTGCAGAAGCAGCTCCTGCTTATGTAGCACCAATCGTTGTTGAAACAGCACACGATGATTTTGACTGGAGTATTGACAAACGTAACGTAAGTGCGTATGCAGAAACAGAAAGAATGAAGTACGACAAAGTGTATGATGACACTTTTGTTCAAATCGCTGATGGCGAAATTATTAATGGAACAGTAGTTGGCTTAACTAAAACAGATGTTGTAATTAACATTGGTTTTAAAAGTGACGGACTTATTTCATTAAACGAATTCCGCGATGTTCAAGGTTTGAAAATTGGAGACGAAGTAGAAGTAATGGTTGTAGAGAAAGAAGACCGCCAGGGCAATTTGCACTTGAGCCGTAAATCTGCTCGTATCTACCGTGCTTGGGAAAGAATTGTGGAAGTACACAAAACTGGAGAAGTTATTACAGGTACTGTTACAAGTAAAACCAAAGGTGGTTTGATTGTTGATGTATTTGGAATGGAAACTTTCTTACCAGGTTCTCAAATTGACGTTAAACCAGTTACTGATTACGATCAATTTGTTGGTAAAACAATGGAATTTAAAGTAGTTAAGATCAACGAAACAATTAAAAATGCCGTTGTATCTCATAAAGCATTAATTGAAAGCGATATTGAAGCACAACGTGCAGAGATCATGAGCAAACTAGAAAAAGGCCAAGTATTAGAAGGTGTTGTAAAAAACATTACCGATTTTGGTGCTTTCATGGACTTAGGCGGTTTAGACGGTTTGTTATATATCACCGATATTTCATGGGGTCGTATCTCTCACCCAAGCGAAGTGGTGAAGATGGATCAGAAATTACAAGTGGTGGTATTAGATTTCGACGACGACAAAAAACGTATCAGCTTAGGTTTAAAACAATTGACTCCACACCCTTGGGATGTGTTGCCTGAAGGTTTGGCCGAAGGTTCTGTAGTGAAAGGAAAAGTAGTAAATATTGAAGATTACGGTGCATTCTTAGAAATTCAACCTGGTGTTGAAGGTCTAGTTCACGTATCTGAAATTACTTGGGCAAATACCCCAATCAATGCGAAGGAGTTCTTCAAATTGGGCGATGAGTACGAAGCAAAAGTTGTTACGCTTGATAAGGACGCACGCAAAATGAGCTTGAGCATCAAGCAAATGAGCCAAGATCCTTGGAGCACTATTGAAACTAAATTCCCAGAAAACAGTAAGCACCCAGGGTTGGTTAAAAACATTACTCCTTATGGTGTATTTGTTGAACTTGAGCCAGGCATTGGTGGAATGATTCACATTAGCGATTTAAGCTGGTTAAAGCGTTACAATCACCCAACTGACTATACTAAAGTGGGTGAACATATTGATGTGATTATTTTGAGCATTGATAAAGAAAACCGCAAATTACAATTAGGTCACAAGCAATTGGAAGAAGATCCTTGGAATGCATTAGAAGATACTTTTGCTGTAGGAACGATCCATGAAGGAACCGTTACTCGTAAAGACGATAAAGGTGCTTTGGTTCAATTACAATATGGTTTAGAAGGATTTACACCTAATCGCCACTTAAACAAAGAAGATGGTTCTACAGTGAAAGCTGATGAAACTACTCAATTTGTGGTGATAGAATTCGATCGCAACGAAAAACGCATTGTGTTAAGTCACGCGCGTCTTTGGGAGCAAGCAGTTGCTGAAGTAAAAGAAATTGCTAAGAAAGAAGCTAAATCTGAGTCTGATGCAACTAAAAAAGCAGTTAAGAACATTCAAGCTAAAGTAGAAAAAACAACTTTGGGCGACTTGAGTGCACTTGCTGAAATCAAGGCAAAACTTCAGGAAGGTGAAGGAGATAAGCAATAATTGTTTGTTTTATAGCAATAGAGGGTGTTTCGCTAAGTCGAAACACCCTTTTTAGGTAATTCTTAACTACTTGCTTCGCTAAACCAGCAAGCATCTTTATATATTGCCCGATAATAACTAATTTCGCCAAGTTGTATGAATAGGATTTTATTGTTTTTGGTTTCCGTTATATTATTAAGCGCCTGCTCTAATAAATTTTCAAAAATTTTTAAGAGTAAGGATTACGAGTATAAGCACAAGATGGCCGATAAGTATTACGAACAGAAAAACTACAATTACGCCCAACAGCTCTTTGAAGACATATTTCCATATATTAAAGGAACAACTGGTTACGAAGATGCATACTATAAGTTTGCTTATTCTTATTATAACCAAGGGGATTACCTAAATGCCGAAAATCTTTTCAAGAGTTTTGTTGAAAATTTTCCAGTTAGTCCAAAAGGTGAGGAGTGTGATTTTATGCGGGCGTATTGTTATTACAAACAATCGCCTAAAATAGACTTAGACCAAACCAATACCAACAAAGCAATTGGATTGATGCAAACCTTTATCAATACCCACCCGTCTTCTATAAAAAGTAAAGAAGCGGCAACGATAATTGAAAAGTGTCGTGAAAAATTAGAAGCCAAGGAGTATAGAAGTGCCGAACTTTATTATAACTTAGACTTTTACAAGGCAGCGGCAATTGCATTTGGAAATGTATCTGATAATTTTCCTGATTCAAAAAAAGCAGACGAATACAAATTACAAGTTATCAAGTCTTATTTCAAATATGCTGGAATGAGTTCAGAACAAAAGCAAATTGAGCGCTACGAAAAAGTAGTGGCTGAATGTGCTGATTTTACTGAAAGATTCAGTGATAGTAAGCATTTGGAAGAAGTTGCTAAATACAAAACACAATCAAATAATTTTTTAAAAAACCTGAAAAAATGAGTAAATTAAGAAGGCAAATGAGCGCTAACACTGCCAGCGTTGTTGAAACTAAGAGCCTGATTGACATCAAAGCAAAAACAGGTAATTTATACGAATCAATTGCCATCATTGCAAGAAGGGCTAATCAAATTAATATTTCTTTAAGAGAAGAACTTCATAATAAATTAGAAGAGTTTGCTAGTCATACTGATAGCCTTGAAGAAATTCACGAAAACAAAGAGCAGATAGAAATATCTAGGGCGTATGAAAAAATGCCTAATCCTGCAATTCTTGCTACCCAAGAATTCATGGAAAGCAAAGTATATTATAGAAAGAACAACGATAACGATTTGTTCCGTTAACATAAAATTGCTTTAAAAGATAAAAACGACAGCCATAAACTGTCGTTTTTTGTTACTTTCAAGTATTGATTTCAATTAGCATGCACAAAAAACTGATTATAGCTGTTTTAGTAGGTATCCTAGCCTGGCAACAATCGCTAGCACAAGAGTTGAATGCTAGGGTTACGGTATTGTCTAACAGAGTTGCATCAACGGTAGATCGTAAAATTTTTGTAAGCCTTCAAACGCAACTCACCAATTTATTGAATACCCGTAAATGGACCAACGAAACCTATGCTCCTAATGAAAAGATTGATTGTAGTTTTATTTTAAATATTGAGTCTCAATTAGATCCAGGAATCTTTAAAGCTAGTTTAACTATTCAGGCTGCCAGACCCGTTTTTAATGCAACCTATAAAGCCGCATTGGTTAATTACCAAGATGCAGATATTACTTTTAAATACATTGAATTTCAGCCAGTAGAATTCAATGAAAATAGGGTCCAGGGTACTGATGCAGGCGTTGCTAATTTAACAGCTGCTTTTGCATTTTATGCTTATACTATTATTGGGTTAGACAACGATTCTTTTAGTCCTAAATCGGGTGAAGTTAATTTCAATAAAGCACAGAATATTGTAACCAATGCACCCGAAGGAAAAAGCATTACTGGTTGGCGTGTTTTTGATGGTTTGCGTAATCGTTATTGGTTGAATGAAAATTTAATTAATAGCAGGTACAATATTATTCATGATGTTATTTATACCTACTATCGCGCTGGTTTAGATAAATTATACGACAATGAAAAAGAGGCAAGAAATAATGTGATACAGGCTTTGGTGCAATTAAATGCGTTTAATAAAGAGAATCAAAATACGATGATTTTGCAGTTTTTTATGCAAGGGAAATCACAAGAAATAATTGGCATATTTAAGAATGCAAGCGCTGCAGAAAAAACAAAAGCAGTAGAGCTTTTATCGGAAATAGATATTGTTAATGCTGCAAAGTATAAACAAGAATTGCAATGAGAACCAGCAGTATTTTCATAAGTTTTTTATGCATTATTTTTTTTGCTTGCAAGCCGCAACCTGCAGATAAAAAAATCCTTCCAATAAACAGCATGAAAAAAATTATGTGGGATATGATGCAGGCCGACGAATGGTATACACAAACATCTCTTAAAGATTCTTTGCATAAAAGAGACAAAGAAAATATTCAGTTATACGAACAGATTTTTAGTATCCATCAAACAAGTCGTAAGCAGTATTATAATAGTTACCATTATTATCAAATGCATCCTAACGAACTAAAGGAATTAGTTGATTCATTAAGTGCATATTCGGCCCGAGAAAAAGCGCCTCAAAAAGCAGTAAATCCCAAGTAGATTTCGATTTTAGAAACAATTTAAATAAAACAAGATTTCTTTGTCATGTTGCAGTAATTTGCAACTCTTAAAACTAAATAAAATGAGCATTCAAGTAGGTCAATCAGCCCCAGTTATTTCATTATTCGACACAGACAAAAATTCAGTAGTTCTTGGTGGAGCTTCTGACAAAAACACTGTTGTATTGTTTTTCCCTTTAGCGTTCACAGGTGTGTGTACTGCTGAATTATGCAATATCAGAGATAATATTGCTAGCTATAACAATACCAATGCGCAAGTAATTGGTTTGTCGGTAGATTCTTTGTTTGTATTAGGCAAATTTAAAGACGAGCAAAGCTTAAACTTCCCTTTACTAAGTGATTTTAATAAAGAAGCAGCGGGTGCTTATGGTGTTTTGTATGAAACATTTCCAGCATTTGGTATGCAAGGTGTGAGCAAAAGAGCCGCATTTGTTTTAGACAAAGCAGGTGTTGTTCAATACGCAGAAGTTTGTCCAACGCCAGGTGATTTGCCAAGCTTTACTGCCATTCAAGATTGTTTAGCAGCTTTATAATTGATTTCTACAGCGTTTGATAATGTTGTTTAATCGGCATAATTAAACGCTGTAGCTTTTTTGAGCGTCTTCATTAACGATTTTAAAGAACTTTTTGTATTTTGCTACCTGTTAGTAATTATGAAGCATTTAATTTCTGTTATATTATTGGTTGTATTGGTTGTTTTTGTTAGCAGTTTTGCTATCAAAAACAGTGATTTGCCCAATACAAATGCAAAAATCACAAGGATTTATCCCAATCCTGCTACATCCTATATTATTTTCGAATTCGACAAAAGCATCGATAGAAATTACTCGCTTCAAATCTTTACCTTCTTCGGTAAAAAAATGACTGAAATTCGTTTATCAGATAGCAAATTGAATATCCCGCTCGACGATTCATACACCCGCGGACTCTATATCTATCAACTTCAAGACCTCTCAGGAAAATTAATTGAATCCGGAAAATTTCAGGTGAATAAATAAGTTTGATTTTTTGATTAATATATTTAGCAAGCTAAAATCATTTTAGTATCTATTAGTTTTTATGTATTTGAGACTTTATAATTTCAATGCTTTAAAATTAATTGATATGCCAACAGTGTTGTTTATTTATGGATGGCGATTGTTTTTCTATTCAAATGTGGGGAATGAGCCGATTCATATACATGCAGTAAAATCAGATATGGAATGTAAATATTGGTTATTAGTGGATGAGTTTGATATTTCGGAGTCATTTTCAATTAATTTTACACCCAGTGCTAAAAAACAGATTAAAAAAATCATTTTTCAGCATTTTGATTTAATTGTGGAATCTTGGAATAATCAATTTAAACCTTAAGAAATGGTACGCACTCATACTATTGAAACGCTGAGTTTTAATAACCAAATGTTGCATATAATTATTGATGGACAAACGCTCAATATTCCACTTCAGAATTTATCTAACAAATTATTATTAGCAACCGATATTGAAAGAAACCTTTTCACTATTTCTCCCTCAGGATATGGCATACATTGGCCTTTATTAGATGAAGACATTTCAATAGAAGCCTTACTAAAATCTTTGTAAGTTACCTATCACAAACCTCTACAATTAAGAATTTTAAATAGTTGGTATTTTCCATTCCCCAAATTATTGGATGGTCGCTGGATTGTGTTTGAAATACTACTTGGCGAATGCGTTTGCGCGCATCTTTTGCAGCTTGATCAATGCTTTGTAAAAACATTTCGGGGTTTACTAAATTGGTACAACTTGAGGTTACTAAAAAGCCTCCGTTGTTTAGTAATTTCATTCCTCTTAAATTAATTTCTTTATAACCAGTAAGTGCTTTATTAATGTTCTCGCGGCTCTTGGTAAATGCAGGCGGATCAAGCATTACAACATCGTATTTTCTACCGTCTTTACCCCATTGCTTTAATACATCAAAAGCATTCATGGTTTCGAACTTGCAAATATCAGATAAGCCATTTAAAGCTGCGTTTTTATTGGCTTGTGCAACTGCTTGTTCAGAAATATCAATTCCTAAAACAGACTTCGCGCCATATTTTGCTGCATGAATTTCAAAAGTGCCAGTATAGGTAAAAGCGCCTAAAACATCGGCTCCTTTTACAATATGTTCAATGGCTCGTCGGTTGTTTTGTTGGTCTAAAAAGTACCCTGTTTTTTGGCCGTTTTCTATATCCACCAAAATGTTTAAACCATTTTCTTTAATTAAAATATTCGTATCAAATTCGGCAGTTAAAAATCCTTTTTGTTGTGCAAGTCCTTCAAGGCTGCGAACAGGCACATCATTGCGCTCGTAAATTCCTTTGGGATGAAAAATGGTTTCTAAACTATTTACAATTGCCTGCTTCCATTTATCAATTCCTAACGATAAAGTTTGAATTACAAAATAGTCGTTGAATTTATCAATAATTAAAGCGGGTAATTCATCGGCTTCTCCAAATACCAAACGGCAGTTTTCGGTATAGCCCAATTGCTGGCGATACTTCCATGCTTGTAAAATCTTTTTATGAAAAAAAGCTTCATCTATTGGTTCGGGCTTTCGGGTAAGTAATCGAACTAAAATCTGTGATTGAGGATTGATATAACCCCTGCCTGCATATTTTTCTGGGCTGTAATAAACGTCTACAATATCGCCCGGTACTACCTCGCCTTCAATTTTATCTACTTCGT
>JAPLEL010000252.1 GCA_026391415.1 Bacteroidota bacterium | reverse complement strand
TGAGGCACCCTTTCTTTAATGACTTTGGCTAATTCATTGGCACCTCCAAACTCGTCTCCTTCGGCTACCACAATCAGGTTAACCAATTTTTGTCTTTTCTCGTTTTTGGTAAGGGATTGAATTAATTCTTCGATATCCGTTTTTGATTCAGGGATCAAAATATTTTCAGCACCTGTAGCAATACCGCTGTGTAGCGCAATATATCCAGCATCTCGGCCCATTACTTCTACGATAAATAATCGATCGTGGGCATCCATGGTATCGCGAATTTTATCTATAGCTTCAACTGCAGTGTTAACTGCTGTATCAAAAC
Source organism: Bacteroidota bacterium (assembly GCA_026391415.1). GTDB lineage: Bacteria > Bacteroidota > Bacteroidia > Chitinophagales > Chitinophagaceae > Sediminibacterium. Next base: position 1,546 of record JAPLEL010000252.1, on the reverse strand, counting down.
CTATGGTTGCATCGCTACCTGCTATGTCTTTGTCAATTGTTCCTGGAATACCTATACAAGGAATATCGTAGTCATTGCTAAAACGTTGGGCACCTCTAAAACTTCCATCTCCTCCAATAATTACCAAACCGTTAATACCCCTTTTTTTGAGGTTTTCGTAGGCTTTTTGTCGGCCTTCTGGCTCAAAAAACTCCATACTTCGGGCCGTTTTTAAAATCGTACCACCACGTTGTATAATATTGGCTACAGATTTAGAATCCATCTTAAAAATATCGTCTTCTACCATGCCATTGTATCCACGCATGATTCCAAACACTTCTAATCCATGAAAAATTCCTGTTCTTACTACCGCTCTAATCGCGGCATTCATTCCTGGGGCATCACCCCCTGAAGTTAATACGCCTATTTTAGTAACTTTTTTTGCAGACATTGTAGGTATTAGATTCTTTCTTAATAAGATAAAAAATACAATTTGGCAATCAAAACAGCGTGTTTATGAACTACACAAGTGCCAAAAATAAGCTTTTACGGCTAATTTTCAAGTGAATTATATTGTTAACTTATTAGAAAGTATAAAAGACTTATGGATTTAATAGGTCTATTCCGTTTAAACTTCCATAAGAGGCAAGGGGTTTAAATCGTACAAAAAGGTCTTCGCTATACCATTTTTCCTTTCTGGTTTTTACAATTACTTTAGTGTGTTCGTGCATTTTGTAGGCGAAGTTTTTCATATCGTCTTTGCTTTCCCAAATACTAAAGGTGGCTTGTTTAATAAATGGTATTTCTCCAATACCAACCGAACCAATAAATCCTTTTGAACTAGCCATATTCTTTGCTACGCTTTCAACGTTACTCCAAAAATGCTGTAATTTATTTAATCGAATAGTGGCCCTGGTTAAAACGCAAATTGTACCATTGTAATCATTGGACTTTGTTAATTGGCCAAAAGGTTGTTTCCTATCCCAAGTGCCGTGCCCTTCTATTGGTTCTAGTATGAGGGTATATATTTCGGCACCCATTAATTTCCACCAGCCACTAATAAACTTTCCATAAATATTAGCGGCATTCTCTTGTGCTATTGTTTGACTTAGTGAATTACTTGAATCAATGCTTATTGGTAAATTTTCCCAAACAGTTAATATGGCCCATTGTTGCAAATCTGGGGTTATGCTAAAGCTTCCTCCTTTGCCACAGCCCATTAGTTTCCAAAATAGAATAGATGAATTGCGCCATAAGGGCAAGCGAAATATAGCCATGGAAATGAATCCGGCCCAACCCATCCACTTTGGGTATCTTATTATGCTTAATGTAGCAATCATAGTTAGATAAGAATCATATGATGAATAATGGTGCTGTAAATTACACTTATGCGTTAATTTCTAATTTTTTTACTGTCGTTCTAATAGTTTAATTTTCATTAACAATTTTAAGAGCCTTGTATTTGAATGCTTGATTGATTTTTTAAAACGCAAAAATACCACCATGCAACATTTTAAATTTTACCAAAAAAAAGATGTGTTAGCATTTACCAAAATCCGCCGTTTTG
>JAPLEL010000141.1 GCA_026391415.1 Bacteroidota bacterium | reverse complement strand
CCCAGCACTGTTGGGCCGTTTGATGCCGTTATTGTAAATGGCATCATTGATGAAGCACTTGACGGTGTGCCAGATATCACTCCTGTTGTATAACTTATACTTAACCCACTTGGTAATGTTGGCGAAGCTGCATAAGTTGTTGAAGGGCCCGCTCCAGCAGGTGCTGTTGGCATTAAAGCTGTAATTGCCGTACCCACAATCCCCATTATTGGAGATGTTGGAGTATATGAAAAAGAACCTCCACCTCCACCGCCGCCAGAAGTAGTTATGGATATCATCACCGTCGCTGTACCCAGCACTGTTGGGCCGTTTGATGCCGTTATTGTAAATGGCATCATTGATGAAGCACTTGACGGTGTGCCAGATATCACTCCTGTTGTATAACTTATACTTAACCCACTTGGTAATGTTGGCGAAGCTGTATAAGATGTTGAAGAGCCCGCTCCAGCTGGTGCTGTTGGTGTTAATGTCGATATTGCTGTACCAACTACACCCATTATTGAAGAAGTTGGTTTATATGAAAAAGAAGGTGTGCCCTGCCCAAAGCAAATATTTGTGATTAAAAGAAAAAATACAAATAATGGGAATTTAAAAAGGGATCTATTTATTTTTTGCATCTAGCATTTTTTTTGCAATAAAATGCATAATCTTTACATGTTTATTTACAAAGTGTAGATGAAAAAAAAAATAGTGCTTAAAATTAAAATATAGCTTATAATAAATTGCTATACAATATATTACACATTTTACATGTGTAATATGTGTAGCTTAATAAAATGGTATTTTCTTAAAATTTAGCTAATGAAAAAGATATTAATATTAATACTGTTAACTATTCTTAATTTTTTTGTTTCACGTTCTCAAAACTTAAATCAAAAAATATTAAACACTATTTCCAAAAATGAGAAAATTCAAGGTTTTCAGGTAAATGGAGCCATTCAAGACAAACTTTCGGGACTAAAAACTTCAGATTATGATAATTCTAGCATCGATATAATCAATAATAAAGGGGCCATTTGGGTTACTATTAATGGCAGTTTTAAGGTTTTTAAAATGCAAAAGGATAGCATTTTAGCAAGAAAAGACAAGTCTAATTTTCAAGGTTATAATTTCGGCTCAACAAATTTTGTATATAACGACACCCTTTTTAGTATTGGAGGTTATGGTTTTTGGCAAACTAATGGTTCGGTAAGATTTTATAGCGAAACAACTCAAGAATGGGATATTATTAGAGGTATCAGTGATATTTCTTATGCAAATGGAATAAATGGCATTAGTTATTTTGACAAACAAAATTCTAAGGTCTTTGTAATTTTCACCAAAGCACAATCAGAATATGTAAAAAGGACTGATTTAGATGATCAGCAAAATATATATGTACAATGTTTTAATTTAATACAAAAAAAATGGTGGGATGAATCGAAAATCTTAAACCCAAAAATAGCAGACAGATTTAGTGAAATTTCATTAATTCAAAATTTTGAGCAAAAAACACTTTTAAATAGTAATAAAATTGGCACCGTATTACTAGATTTTAATAACAATAAAGTCGATTTAGTTGATGAGAAATTCAACACATCGCTTATTCAATTAAAAAATAAAATAAAGAATAACCTTACTTATACTACAGTCGATTCTATTAACATTTATGATTTTGTAAATGATACATCTTATGCAATAACCATTAATCCAAATCAAAAAACTACATTAAATGAGGTTGTTTATATTGATTATAATAATCCCAATTATACAATATCAGATAAACAGATATTGTATTCAATTTTAATTATTATAGCTATTCTCTTTGTTATTTTCGTTATGATTTTTAAAAAAAGAAGTACTAAAGAATTAAAACCAAATGATATAATGATTGATGTTACTACTAAAGAGTCATCATTAAAAAGTATAAAAGTGTTTTTTAATAATTTGACTGAAATAGAAAAAGCAACGCTTGAATTAATAGTAAAAGACAATTTATCGGGTGGCAAATCGTCTATTACTCAAATAAATAAAACACTTGGAATTGCAAAAAAATCTATTAAAATTCAAAACAATATAAGAGGCGAGGCTATTAAATTAATTAATGAAAAATTCAAGTCATTTTTCTCTATTAATGAAGATCTTATTAATAGAGAAAGAGCCGATTTTGACAAAAGAAAAATAGAATATTTAATAAATAGCAAGTATTTGAAAAAAATTAGTTCCTTACTCTAAGCTTAACTTATTCTAGAAAGTCTAGTTTTCGAGTTCAGAAACAATTAATGTTCACTTACACTTAAATCAATATTTACCAAGTAAATTTGTTTCTTAATAATTAAAAATAGTTTTTATGTCATTTACACTTGCAGCTTTACCTTATGCACATGAGGCTTTAGAACCCCATATTGATACAACTACCATGCAAATTCACCATGGTAAGCACCACCAAGCTTATGTAGACAATTTAAACAAAGCAATTGCTGGCACACCAAACGAAGGCAAATCTTTGGCAGAAATAGTAGCTATTGCAGGTAGCATTAGCCCAGCTGTTCGTAATAATGGCGGCGGTCATTGGAACCATACTTTTTTCTGGGAAAGTTTAGCTCCTAATGCTGGTGGAAATCCAACTGGTGCTTTGGCAGATGCTATCACTGCTGCTTTTGGTTCATTTGATGCTTTTAAAGAAAAATTTGCAACAGCCGGTATGACGCGTTTTGGTAGCGGTTGGGCTTGGTTGATTGTAAAAGACGGTAAACTAGAAGTTAGTTCAACACCTAATCAAGACAATCCTTTGATGGATATTGCAGAAACAAAAGGCCATCCAATTTTGGGTGCCGATGTTTGGGAACATGCTTACTATTTAAAATACCAGAATCGTCGTGCAGACTATCTTGCGGCTTTCTGGCATGTAGTAAATTGGAGCAAAGTTGCCGAGCGTTTTGCCGCAGCTGTTTAGTTTTCAATAAAATAATTTAGCTTTAATCCCGAGTAAATAAATTGCTCGGGATTTTTTTTAAACCTACTATTATGCAAAAAACACTTGTTGCTTTATTGATACTTACATTATTTACTGCTTGTGGCGGAACTAGCAAAAGAATTGTTGTGATGAGTAAAGGCACTGCTACTTTTAATGAAGCTGCCAAAACCATTTCTGCTAAAGACGGTACAGGTCATGAACAAAAAACGATCAGCTTTAGTGAGTCTGTAGTAGATCTAAAATTGATTGCGCCTGCTGGGGAAACAGAAATTTCCTTAAAAGAAAATGGGCTTTATATATTAAACGTAAAAAACGACACTATAGTGGGTAGTTACCAAAAATATACCACTCAAAGTGATGCCCATAATTTAGTAACGCAAGAAGATTTAAAACACAAGATTGATTCTTTGCAACAATTGGTTATTGGTAAAAATGTAAATACTGCTAATAGAAACTTTTTTATACTTCCCAACCAAGTAGTTAAAATTTCAGACAACTTAGAAGCTACCGTGGTAAGTCCTTACCACCAAATGCTTTCAGCCGAAAAAGTTGATGGAAAAGAACTAGAAATTTATCGTTTTTTTAGCGTGAAAGAAGTACGCGAAACGATTATAAAATTAGAAGCACTAACCAAGCCTATAACCAAGTAACTAAGGCACTGGATCGTATCCATGCGAACCACCTGGTCTGCATTTACTAATTCTTTTAATAGAAAGCCAACCACCTTTTATTAAGCCATGTTTTTGTAAGGCAGTTGCTGTGTATTGCGAACAGGTAGGCGTAAACCTACATTTAGGACCCATTACTGGAGAAATAATGTATTGGTAAACTCTTATTAGTAAAATAAAAGGAGCGATTGTAATGGCTTTTAAAATTGCAAGTATCTCTTTAATAATTGGATGATCCATCGAGCTGTTTATTTAAACGTTTCGCTAATCTTTTGTAAAGCTACCGCCATTTTTGTTTGAATAAGTGCAGCTTCTGGCAACTCTTTTCCAACGTATAAAAAGAAGAGGACTTTTTGCGTTGGCGCTGCTTCTGTAAAATTTAATAACTGTTTTTGCGTGCGATAAGATTCGCGCAACAAACGTTTAATTCTATTTCTGTCAACTGCTTTTTTAAAATGTCTTGAACTCACTCCAACTCCCACCTGCAGTAAATTATCTAACTGCGTATCTACACGCTGGTAAATGACTTTTATGGGATAAAAACTAACTGATTTTCCGGTCGCAAAAATACCGTTCAAAAGCTTTCGGCTTTTTAGCTTTTCGTGGTGCGAATATGAAAACGGTTGGTTGCGCATACTTACAAAACTAAAAAAGCCCCATCAAAGATGAGGCTAAATATTTTTACGGCTAGGCCGAGGTATTATTTTAATCCTTTTTCGCTAGAAACACTTAGTTTCTTGCGACCTTTCGCTCTACGGCTGCTTAATACTTTGCGGCCATTAGCAGACTCCATACGTTTACGAAAACCGTGAACGGTTTTACGACGACGTTTGTGTGGTTGGAATGTACGTTTCATGATATCGTTTTTTTACTAACCCGGTAATATTGTTACATTTCATGCCTGCAGTCACCATACTGCTGCTTGTGAAAGGACGGCAAAGGTAATGGTTGTACACGAAAAGGCAAAGGAATAACAAAAAAAGCGGCGAAAAAAACTTAGCACCCTTTTAGCTATCCAATTTCTATAAAAATTAAACGAGCAAAATGGCAACAGTTTTTTCAAATTATTGATTGCTAATTACTGTAAATCAATATGTTGTGAACTTACAGGGGAACCAAAAAACAGTGCTGCGTGTTTGTCAAAATCAACCGAATCGTCTGTTGTAAAAAATTGAATTTCGCCTGTTTGGCTGCATTTATTGGCAATATCAATATGCCTTTCTAAATAATTAGCCAAACTCTTGGCAACAATTTGTCCTTGTGAAACGAACCGAATATTTGAAGGTGCAAATTGTTGGATCTTTTCTAACAAAAGCGGATAATGCGTACAGGCCAATAAAACAGTATCAATTTCAGGAGATTGGGCCAGTAATTGTTGCAGGTTTTTTTGTACAAAATAGTCGGCGCCTACTTGGTTAAATTCACCATTTTCAATTAAGGGAACCCACATAGGGCAGGCTTCTTGAAAAACCCGAATCGTAGGAAAAAACTTTTCAATTTCAATGGGATAACTATTGCTCAACACGGTTCCATTGGTACCTAAAATACCTATACTTCCGGTTTGTGAATAGTTGCCTATAATTTCAGTTGTTGGCCTGATTACACCCAATACCCTTTTGCCAGGAGCAAGCTTAGGCAAGTCTTTTTGTTGGATAGTGCGCAATGCTTTTGCAGAGGCCGTATTGCAGGCTAAAATTACTAGCTCACAACCTTGTTCAAAAAACCATTCTACTGCTTCTAAGGTATATTCATAAACCGTATCAAACGAGCGAGGACCATAGGGGGCGCGGGCGTTATCACCTAAATAGAGATAGTCGTATTGTGGCAACAGTTGTACTATTTCTTTCAGTACCGTTAGTCCGCCATAACCGCTATCAAATACACCGATGGGCTTTTTGAGGTTCATGCTACAAAATTAAGCGAAGAACTGTTACATAACCACTTAGAAAAACGATGCAGTTACCATAAAGGAGAATTACAGAAATCAACCCTTCAAATAAAATGCTGCCTAATACACAAAAAAATAGGCTGCCTCGTTTGAGACAGCCTATTTCTATAAATTATATACGCTTGAATTTATGGCTAATGATTGGTTGCCCAAACATTAAGCGAATAATCTACTACTATTTTGTTTTAACAGCAGGCTTTGTTGCAGGCGCTGCAGCAGCTGGAACCGGAACACCTTGGTTCTTAAGTTCGTCAATTACTTCTTTAGGCAAGTTTAATTTCAAATCTTGCGCAACTTTAATAGAAAGGTTGTCGCCAATTGGAGATTTCAACAATGCATCGTTACGAAAAACATGGGTATATTTTTGCTCACGAATAATTTTTTCTAATGAAGCATATATTTTTTGCTTGTAAGGAACCAATAGTTCTTCTTGTTTAGTACGAACTGATTCTTGTTGGAATTGTTGCCAATTCACCAATTTGTATTTTAATTGGTTCAATTCTTTGGTAGCTTGCTCTCTAGCCCTTGCTGGCATAGTAGCAGAATCTTTTCTGTAGAGACTATCTCTGCGATTGAACTCATTTACACTGTATTCGTAATCTACTTGTAAAGAGTCTTTTGCATAACTCTGTAAAGCTGCGGAAACCTTGTCAATATCCGGCATTAAACCCAAAACGCTTTCTTCGTCAAAAGTGCCTATTTTGGTTTGAGCGTTGGTGTGATTAGTGAACAGTAGACTTGCTACAACAGCCACACACACAAATAATACTTTCTTCATTTTTGTGAATTTATAATTGATAGTTGTTTAAAATTTTATACCTAACTCTTTTAAAACGTCGTCGCTTTTATCTAGTTTAGGGTCGGCAAATATAATGGTAATTCCTTCACTTTTATCAAGTACAAAATCAAAAGCTTTAGCAATAGCTATTTTTTGAATAGCATTGTACACCTTGTCTTGAATGGGCTTAACTAAGCGTTGGCGTTCTTTAAAAAGGTCGCCTTCATAGCCAAAACGTCTTTTTTGCAAGTCCCTGATTTCTTTTTCCTTTACAAATAGCTCTTCTTCACGCTTCTTTTTTAACTCATCGGTTAACATAAACTGCTCAGCTTCGTAATTCTTAT
>JAPLEL010000278.1 GCA_026391415.1 Bacteroidota bacterium | reverse complement strand
TAAAACAACAAAGCTGTAAAATAATATTAGCGCGCAAAGTAAAATCTAATTTATTAAGATTATCTAAGTTTCGCTTTTATAGGAAATAAAGCAAAGAGGCCGCCCATTGATTGGGCGGCCTCTTTGCTATTAAAAAGTTTGTTGAACTTTATTTGAACAACCACATTTTAGTGTAGTTATCGTCTGCGCCTTGTCTAGCAATCGCATCATTATATCCGGCAGTATTTAAAGAAGGTTCAGTAGTTGAATAACTTAAACGAAAAGGAATACCTCTAGAATCAACTGTTGTTGGTGCTGCAGTTAAAACAGGGAAACCTGTTCTTCTCCAGTCATTCCAAGAATCCCAACTGTTTAAATAGGTATGCACCCATCTTTCTGTAACAATTTGTTTCTGTCCATTTGCTGCTGTGTAAGTAACACTGGCAACATAAGCTGCATACTTAGTTGCATCATACACACCGTATTGCTCCCAAGACGCTTTAATTGAAGCTAAATACTTTGCTTCTGCTTCGGTATCTCCGCCTGTTACATAACCAAGCTTAGCAGCTTCTGCTTGCCAAGATAAAACTTGCGCATAAGTAAAAATTGGTAATGCAGAACCTTGGTCTCTAAGTGTACTACCAATTCTGCTATAAGCATTGGTGATAGGCGTAGCTAAAATACCATAAGGCAAACCTTTAATTACACCGCCCGCCAATATTTCGGCATATATGCTTAAACGAGGATCAGACTTAACAGACATGTAATCAGTCATTGTCTTGCTAATTGCATAATCATCTCTTTTACTTACTGTGTAGTTATCATACCAAGGATTGTAATTGTTAGGGTCGCCAGTAACAAACTTATACATAATGTTTTGCGCATTGCTGGTAATTACACCCGCAGCTAAAGCATTTGCAAATTCTGTTTTACCAACAGCTGCATTTGCTTTTGAAACATTAATAGCCAGCGCCATTCTAATGGTATTGGCAAAACGCTTCCAAGCAGCCATGTCTCCGTTAAATAAAATGTCACCTACAACACCTTGTTCTGCTGTATTAATTTGAGCTACAGACTCTGTAAGCTCTTTGAATAAAGCAGTATAAATATCGCTTTGCGAATCATATTTTGGTGAATAGTTTTTATTTGCTTTTAACGCATCACTGTAAGGCAAATCACCCCAGATATTTGTAGCAAGCATATAAAAATAAGCTTTCATTATTCTGGCAGTAGCAATCTGATTGCTTTTTGAACCATTACCAAAAGAGCTTGAAGAACCACTATTGTTATAATCAATAATAGTTTGCAAGTTGTAAAGTGGTCCAGTATAAAAAGAACCGAAACTTACGTTTTTATCACTGTACAAAGAAGAACCAGGATAAGGGCCTTCAGACAAGTGCTGAATATAAAAGTTTGCGTAGCGCGTACCAAAAACAAGGCCTTTTATAGACTGCTCAGAGTTGGTTAATAACGCTTTTGTAGATGCAGCAGTTAAGAGCGTTGGATTTACATTGGTATCTCCAAACTTATTACAGCTTTGCATCGTAGCTATAATTGCAATTAGTATAATTAATTTTTTCATTGTCATTTGTTTTATTATTGAGCCCATTTGAATTAGAACGAAACACGAAGATTAAGACCATATTGACGTGTAGAAGATAACTGACCACCTTCTCTGTAGAATGACTCTAATTCTGATGGATCGATACCATATTTCTTTGTATTTGCCCAAATCAACCAAGCGTTCTGAACAATCACACCAAAATTAGCAGATTTTACAAATGACACTTTCTTTAATACAGATGAAGGTATAGTATACCCAAATCTTATTTCACGTAATTTAATGTAAGAAGCATCTAGAATATAGTTGCTTGCGTCACGCTGTAAAGAAGTGTAAAAATATGATCTTGCAGGAATGTATCTGTTATTTTCTTGACCAGCAAGCGCAGTACCAGGGGCAAATACACCCGGAATACGAATACCACCCTTACCATCACTTCCACCTGTTGTAGTGTAAGCACCTGGAAAATCTCTCCAATCATTTCCTTTATCGTTAACACCCACAGTTTCTGCTGTTAAACCAGCACCTGTTCCATAAAAACGAGTTACGCAAGAAAATAAACCGCCACTTTGGAAATCCATTGACATGCCTAAATCGAAATTTTTGTATTTAAACGTGTTAAACATACCGCCTGTAAACTTAGGTAGTACATTCCCAATTTCCTGGTTGGTAGAATAAGTTGGCAAACCAGTTGCGTCTATAAGTACTTTACCTTCTGCGTTACGGTTCCATGTTCTTGCATAAAACACCCCCCAATCGCCACCTACTCTATGTTCTAAACTTACGTTACCAGTAGTGGTAGAATAATATACATAATTTTTAATTCCTTCAGCCAGTGCAACTACTTTGTTTTGGTTTTTAGCAAAGTTTATACTTGTTTCCCAAGTAAAATCTTTTGTTTGTATAGGCTTGCCATTGATTGAAATTTCAATACCTCTACTTTGAATATTTCCGGCATTAATTTGAGCGGTAGAAAAACCACTTGCTGGAGCAACAGAAATACCTAAAATTTGATCGGTATTGTTATTCTCATACACGGTTACATCTAAACCAACTTTTTTAAAGAATTTCAATTCAAAACCTGCTTCGTATGCTTTTGTTAATGCGGGTTTAATATTACCTCCTCTAAACTGATCCCCAATGGAAGCTGATGAATTTAATCCATAAAAACTACCGTTTGAAATAGATAAGTCTAAAGAGTGTGCAGCTAAATCAGATCCTACAGAAGCGTATGACAATCTTAATTTACCATAACTTAACCAGTTTGTTTTAAGCAATTCGGTAAAAATAAAACTACCACTTAATGAAGGATATAAGTAAGAGTTTGCATTAGCTGGTAAAGAAGAAGACCAGTCGTTTCTTAATGTTCCATCAACAAACAACATGTCTTTCCAACCTACTGAAGCTTTACCATAAAGGCTGTTTACATTTTTCTTATCATAAGAACGAGAAACACCAGGTCTAGAAACAGAAGCAGCAATGTCAAAATAATCTGTAGAACTTAAGCCACCCGCTGTTGCCATATACAACTGAGAGTAATAGTTACTACGAGCGTTTCCACCCACTAAACCATCTACAGAAAAGGCACCAAATTTATTTTTATAAATCATATTTGTTTCGTAGTTCAACTCTCGGTATTGGTTTTGAGACATCCAATAAGAGTTAATCTCACAACCACCAGCAGCCATACGTTGGTCTGATTCGTTAGTATATGTATTAATTCTTATGTTAGACTGTACATTAATATGACTATTAATTTTTGCATTTAACCCAATGTTACCAACCAATCTGCTGTTTCTATTGGTACTATAGTCTTCGTAAGCAATAAAGTAAGGGTTGTCCCAATAAGCTGGCGTTAACAAAGTTGTTAGGTTACCAGTAGAATTAGGGTTACCAATATTCCAACTGTTTAAAGAACCATCTGCTTCACGATAATTTCTCATACGCTTAATATCCAATTGTCTTTGAAACCACTGGTTAAAGTTTTGCGTAATATTAGTACCATCATTTAAATAACCTTCATTAGGCTGTCCTTTTGTTTTTGAAGTTGTATAGGTGATGTCATTAGAAATTGTAAAACGAGATCCAATATCATAAGAACCATTTAATCCAAACTGATGTTGGTCTCTAGAAGCATTAGGAATCACTAAAGTTCTCTGTTGATTTTGATATGAAAATCTAAAATTATGGCTTTCAGAACCATTGGTTAAAGCAATTGAATTGTTAGCGTTGATACCAGTTTTAAAAAAGTCCCTTACGTTATTCGGTTGAGAAACAAGCGCTGTTGTTTGACCAAATTCATCTCCAGGAAACCAGCTCCAATAAGGACGATATTGAGAACCATCTAATTTTGGTCCCCAACTTTCATCTACTCCATAGTCAAGCATTTTTTGTCCATTAAATGAAGCCCAAGATGCAGGGTGAATAGCCGCATTGTATTTAAAAATTGGGGCGCCCTGTGCATCGTAGGTGGTGCCTGGAACTGAAGCACTAGAAGCGTTTCCGCCCGCATAGCTATTTTGATATGTAGGTAACAATGCGATTTGTTCAAATGTTGTTCCAAGGTTTACATCAACACTTGTATATTTTTTTCTAGCTCCTTTTTTTGTAGAAATTACAACCGCACCATTCGCAGCGCGTTGTCCATAAAGTGCAGTTGCGGCAGGTCCTTTTAAAACAGAAATATTTTCAATATTATCCATTATTACTGCAGACTGATTGGTAATAGTGCCATCCACTACAAATATGGGAGCAGCTAAACCAAGTCCTGTTACTCCTCTAATAATAATATCAGCATTGTCAAAAGTAGAACTTGGTGATCCAATTAATTGAACACCCGCTACTTTACCTACTAAAGAAGAACTCACGTCAACCGATTTTGCAATCGTTAAGTTTTCGCCTTTTACTTCTTGAATAGAGTAACCCAATGCTTTCTTTTCTCTTTTTACACCTAGTGCTGTAACAACTACTTCAGATAAGGCGTCTACAGATTCGGTTAGAGATACGTTAGAAGCATTTGCAGCACTAACTTCTTTTGTGGCAAATCCTATTGACGAAAATTGAAGTACTGCTTTTTGTTTCACAACAATTTTAAACGCACCATTCGCCTCTGCTTTGGTTGAGTTATTGGTTCCTTTTTCTTTAATGGTAACACCTTCTAAGGGTGCTCCTTTAGAATCGCTAACCTTACCCGAAACGGTGGTGTTTTGGGCTTGGACGCTGCTCAAGGTTAGCAAAAACAGCGCAATAGTGTACAAAATTTTATTCATGGTTATACTTTTAAATAAAAGTAATGAATTTTTTTATAGATCTAAAAAATATGCTGATTTATATTGAATTTGCACCACAACTTGAAGAATAAGAGCGAAGGGGTAGAATTGAAAACATTATCTTATTTTCAATTATAAAATTTTAATATGAAATACATCCCATTTTTATTTTTATCAGTCATCTGCTTAGTATGTGAAGCACAAAGTCGTAAAAGAGTAAACTTTACACCTACAAATTATTATTCATTTTTTGCTGCCGAAACAAAACCGGTATTAAATATTTTACCTGGAGATACTATTTATACTAGCTCCGTTGATTGTGAAGGCTTTGATAAAAATGGAACGAAACGTTCATTTGGCAAAGCAGAAAACCCTTTAACAGGGCCTTTTTATGTGGAAGGTGCTGAAGAAGGTGATGTTATACAAGTAACTTTTACTGATATGAAATTTAGTAGAAATACAGCATTGTGCTTACCCTACTTTCATGAACGTAGCATGCCCTCTTCTATTACCGATATGGTAAAAAATAATCTAACGCCAATTGTTTGGGATTTAGATTTAAAGAAAAATAAAGCTAAGCTTCAAGCTCACACAGCACATTTAAAAAACTTTGAGGTTTCTATTAATCCTTTTCTAGGTTGCGTTGGCTTAGCAGCACCAAAAGGGCAAGAGGTTGGAACTGGAGATGCAGGACCCTTTGGTGGTAATATGGATTTTAATCGGATTACTAAAAATGCCTCCGTTTATATGCCCGTATATAATAAAGGGGGGCTGTTGTATTTAGGCGATGGCCATGCGGCACAAGGCGATGGAGAAATTAATTGGATGGCTCTGGAAACCTCTCTAGATTATGCATTCACCGTTAAACTTATTAAAAGCCCTGCTAAAAAATTAGCTTACCCAAGAGTTGAAGATGCTTCTTATATTATGACAGTTGGTTTGGACGCTACTCTAGATAACGCTTTAAAAATTGCTTCAAAGGGAATGTTGGCTTGGTTACAAGAAGATTACAATTTAACCATTGAAGAAGCAACACAAGTAATGGGTTCTTCATTAGAATATAAAATTACAGAAATTGTAGACCCTCAAGTGGAAGTAGTTGCAATGATTAAAAAAACTGTTTTGAAAAATATTTCAAAGCATATAAAATAAAATTAAGGCCGCCGCCATGTATATTGATAATTAATTGTGATTTATTTTTCTGCAATTACTTTAACATCTTTTTTTATACGTGCACCCCAAAGTTGATATCCCTGCTCATTGTAGTGTACCAACCCCCTATAAACTGGACAAATCTGGAAAATCAATCTCTTTTTTCCATCCACCTAAAGTTTTAAAGGGCTTATTAAACTGAATCACAAAAAATACTTCAACCGGTTTTGGTCTTCTTCGGGTAGGGGCCATAACTGCATAACCAACTATTTCCTGATTATTGGTTTTCTTAATATAACCACTTTGTGTATCGGAAGGTCCAAGTTCTACAGAGAGGTCTATCAGAATATTGCTCTCACTAGATTCAGGAAAAGTATACCTATGAAAGCCAACTCTATTAGTGCTTGTAAGCTCTGCATCTATATTATATTTTTCTAGATGCACTTTATGGTATCCGGGATGTATGATTTCTTTTGAGTGTTTAAACAAAGAACCATATACTTCTGGCCCACTTGCCCCCAAAGACTTTCCTGTTGTAGGTAATACCGGAACTCCTGATAATTGCCAGCAATGGATATGGCTGAAAAATTTGATGGAGTCTTTATTGTACCTGTATCCTGCACCCCAGTCTCCTGCATATGAATTATCAGGACTTAGGTTGACCATTCCAAATGGCCTAGTGGCAGAATTGAAATAAAACCACCTGGAATTGGCTGCGTCTAATAAAGGATATACTAGATCTACAGGTTCTTTTGCCAAACCAGTTTCTCTTTTTTGTGCAGCAGTGTTGTTGAAAACTGCACCAATTAAAATAAATAATAAAATCAGGATATTAGGGCAAATTCTATTTATTCTATTCATTTAATAGTTTTTTGAAGAAAAGCAGGTTGATTTTTTATTTCTAAAAAAACCTAAACCGATTTAGTAATTCTAAAATAGGACTTTTTTTTAAATCATCATTCTTTTATTTCCATCACAATTCACTACCGGAGATTGGTCCTTGAAATTTGTAGATGCAAGTTCATTGTTTACGGGAGAGAGGGGATTAATGAACAAGGATTTTCTAATAATGTACGCCAAACATGTGAAAACGGAGAATCTCAATTTGTTATAAATTACTTAACATATAATTTAAAAATGAATTAAAATTATTGTTTATTTTTTAAAAAAATTATAGAATGAATTGGAGAAAGTTTAACGGAGAGCCTATTCATTTGCCCATTAAAGATCAGGTTCGTACAACCATTGAAGCTGAAATAGCTAATAACAATAAGCTATCCGTTTATATTGGAACCGATAGTCAAGTAAAACAAAACTTCACTGAATTTGCAACCGTCATTGTTTTTTTAAGACGAAATAATGGAGGATTTATGTTTATTCATAACGAAAAATCTACTCAACAATTACATATTAAGGAGAGACTGTTATTAGAAGTTTCTAAAAGTATTGAAATTGCATATGAACTTTGTGACCTATTTATTGAATATGACATTGAAATGGAAGTGCATGCTGACATAAATACAAATGTCCAATTCAAAAGTAATGATGCATTAAAGGATGCAATGGGATATATAATGGGTATGGGATTTGCATTCAAAGCTAAGCCAGATGCATTTGCTAGTAGTTGTTGTGCAGATAAAGTAATCCATTAAAAAATGTAAAATCGAAAGCTAGTATAACTGTAATAGCTTGTCAAAAAAAGGTTTTATTACGACTTGAAAATTCGCTCCATCAAAACCCATTTTTCACCTTTCTTTGCCCAGGGCAGTGGCTTTTGAAAGCTCGACATGAATGCCTCCCATTCAACAATTTTAGGATTGGCTGAATCAAGAGCGGATTTCTTTTCGAAGGTAAATTCGTCTACTGTTTCTAAAATCATAAATAGTCGATTGCCTGTTCTAAATATTTCTATATTTAAAATACCCGCATCAATGTCGTGCTGCGTTACTTCGGGCCATGCATTGCCCTTGGCATGATGGTATTCATATTTTTTAATGGATTCAGGTTCATCAATTAAATCTAAAGCCAAGCAAAATTTTTGCATAATTTAATTTTTAAAAAGTTGTTTAAAAGAATCAATGGTCTTTGATGCCGCTTCTTGCGGGCTTGGCCAAGGAAATGCCTCTGCAGAAACATAAGCTTGGTAGTTTATTTCCTGTAAGGCTTTGGCTATTTCATTAAAGTTGGTATGCCCATACCCCACAGGACGTCGATTGCTGTCTGCAAAATGCACATGTAAAATAAAATCTGCATGAGCTCGAATACTCGCTGCTATATCCACTTCCTCAATATTCATATGAAATAAATCGGCCAGTAAACCTACCTGGTTAATTTGATTTGTCTTTAAAAATTGAGCGCCGTCTGAAAGGGTATTTATTAAATTAGTTTCATACCTGTTTAACGGCTCGTAAATTAATTGGACTCCTAAAGAAGCAGCATGCTTTCCTAGATAGTTTAATCCTTCAGCAAGCCATTGCAAAGATTTTTCACGATCTAACCCAACAGGTACATTTCCTTGCATTGATCCAATAATGGCTGGGGCATTAAAAGAAGCACCAAAAGAAATCATATTTTCTATAAAAAGAATTGCTTTTTTTCTTACCGCCTCATCTACATCTGTTAATGTTAAACCATGTAACACTTTGCCAGCCCCGGTTCCTACGGCAGCTAATTGAAGTTGGTATTTTTCTAACAATGTTTTTGTAGTTGCTACATCTAATGCATCCGAAGAAGCGGTAAATAATTCTATTGCATCAAATCCCAACGAAGAAGCATGTGCCATACTTTTTTCTAAATCATTCCAATAAATCCATGGACCAGATTTTATGGTGGGAACCAAAGCAATTGTTGCACAAGATTTTATCATAATTATAAATTAAAATCAACCATGATTTTTGTTATCCCCTTTGGATTTACTGCCCAATCTGCCAATGCTGCTCCTGCATCATTTAGCGACACTACTTTTGAAATCACTTCCTCTACAGGAAATTTACCTGCTTCTAAATAAGCAATCACTTTGGGAAATTCGTCTGTACAATTTCTAGATCCTAAAATTTCAATTTCTTTCCGAACAAAAATACCTGTGTTAAATTCCACTGCAGATTTTGCATAACCAATACATACTACTCTACCAGTATATGCCACTTCATCTACTGCAGCTCGATAAGTAATTGCATTTCCTACTGCTTCAATAATAACATCAGGCCCATCATCATTGGTAATGCGCATCAATGCATCATGCAAATTTTCATTACTTGTATTAATAGTATGTGCTACCCCAATTTTTTTTGCAATCTCTAATTTCGTTTCATCAATGTCAATTGCTATCACTTCAGCACCGCTGTTTACTGCTGATGCTATGGCGCCCATGCCAACAATGCCACAACCTATTACCGCCACTCGGTCTTGACTACTTACGCTACCTCGTGCAGCTGCATGAAACCCTACTGTTAAAGGCTCTACCAATGCTAACTCTTTCAAAGAAAGTTGAGAGGAAACAAATAAATCCTTCCAAGATATAGCAATGTAACTTGTCATCGCACCTGGTCGTCTTACCCCCATCGTTTTATTGTCTTGACAAGCATTCCTTCGACCCTTTTTGCAGGAAATACATTTTCCACAATTTAAATATGGATACACAGTAACCTTATTGCCAATTTTAAATGTAGTGGGTACTAAACTTCCCATTTCTTCAATCGTTCCTCCTACTTCATGGCCTAAAATGTTTGGATATTCTTGTAATTCAAAGAGTCCTTTAAACCCATTTAAATCACCACCACAAAATCCAACCATTCCAATTTTTAATAATACCTCATTGGGCCCTGGTTTGGGTTTTTCAATTTCTCGAAGCGCTGTTTGGCCAATGGCCGTAAGAAATAATGCTTTCATATATTTTTAGCTACGTGGTATATTATTTTCAGGTCTGCCCTCAAACCACATTAAATTTTTGATGGGTGCAATTACTACAGCCATTTCTTCCAAAATGCCTACAGGAATTTTAAAATCTACTGCAGATAAATTTTGTTGAATATTAGTTAGAGTATTCATGCCAACAATGGTAGTGGCAATGTCTGGGTGATTCATAGCAAAGCGCATCGCTACATCACTTAAACGAACGCAATATTTTTTACAAATATTTAATAAAGCAGGTTGCACGGCAATCATCTCCTTAGGTGCATTGTGCCATTCAGGCACTGTAGCATCCGATAAAATTCTTTGCAGCAACGGCGCAGCATTCATCAATCCAAATCCTTTTTCTTTTGACAGAGGCACTAATTCATTATTTATTTCGTCTTCAAGTAAATTATAATGTGCCCAAGATAAAACCGTATCTAATTCTACTTCCTTTGCAATGGTTGCTAAATAACGAACTGGCAACCCCGAAATGCCAATGAATCTAGCCTTTCCCGATGCTTTTATTTTTTCTATCGCTGGCATTGCCTCATTTAAAATCTGCTCTTTTGTTACAAATTCAATATCGTGTAATTGAAATAAATCTACATAATCGGTTTGTAATCTTTGCAGTGATTCATCGATACTTGCCATTATACGCTTTGCAGAAAAATCAAAAGCGCGTAAATCATAACGGCCACACTTAGTTGCTAAAAAAACGTCCTTGCGCTTTCCCAACAAAGCCTTACCCAATCTGGTTTCGGCTAGTGTAATTCCATAAAAAGGAGAAACATCAAAAAAGTTAACGCCGTGATTTATTGCATGATGAACTGTATTAATGCCTTCTTGCTCTTCGCAAATATCAAAAACATTTCCAAGTGGGGAAGCTCCAAATCCTAAAACGGAGACCAGTTCATTTGTCTTACCTAGTTTGCGGTATTCCATCCCTGATTTTTTATGATGTTAAAAGGTGCTAATCAAATATAAAGGATTTTTATATGTAAGCCTATCACCAAAATAATTAATGAAGACCCTCCCTTGGCATTAGTTTTAGTTTTAAAATCAGTATATTCATTGATAGGAATTTACATCTAGTATCGATTTGCTTTAAAAAACTTCTGCTATGTTAAAAAATAATAATATCCTTTTTATTGTAATGATGCTATTACTTTCAGCATGCAACAATCAAAATGTGTATACACCTCCTAAAGTGAATTTCACTATGGATGAAACCCTACTGCCTGCTTATGAAAAAGATATTGATCACAAAGGGATATTAAATACCATTCAAAGAAACCAGGAGGAAGCCTACATGGATGGAAAAAAAATCTATAAGAGAAATTGTATCAATTGCCATGGCACTCCGTTGAAAGAAGGTTCTCTTCCTACCGCATTTAAATATTGGAAAGATGCATTTAAAGTAGGAAAAGATCCCTACTCCATTTATCAGACTTTAACCAGGGGCTATGGTGCGATGCCTGCGCAAATAAATTTAACACCCGTTGATAAATACAATGTTATTCATTACATCCGCGAAGAATTTGTAGCTAAACAAAATAAAGATGCGTATTTCAAAATAGACTCCAATTATTTAGCGAGTCTTCCAAAAGGAAAATCCAAAGGACCTAGTTCTATACATAAAGAAGGTTGGCTAGAAATGGACTATGGCAATTTTTTAATCAACACCTATGAGTTGGTAGATGCGAATGCAAAGCCCAGAGAAATATCTGGTGGCCCTGCTCCCTTACCTGATGAAAATTTAGTAGATGCCAATTTCGCTTATAAAGGAATTGCTGTTAGAGTAGACACAGGAACCGGTGGTGTAGCAGCTGGTAAAGCATGGATGATTTTTGATCATGATTTAATGCGTGTTGCTGGTGCTTGGACTGGAAAAGGGTTTATTGATTGGCAAGGCATCCTTCTTAATGGACAACATAATATTTCTCCAAGAACTATTGGGGATCTTCATTTTTCAACACCGGTAGAACCAAGTTGGGCCAATCCACTCAATGGATCCTTTGCTGACAACCGTTTTCAAGCAGTTGATAAAAGAAAATTTGGTCCCCTAGCTAGAACATGGACCCAATACAAAGGCTTGTATCACTATAAAGACCAAGTTATTATTTCCTATACCGTTGGCAATTCGAATGTCTTAGAAAAATTAGGAATGGAAGGAACTTCTGATATGCCTGTTTTTACACGCACCTTAAATATGAGCGCTGCTTCCACGCCTTTAAAAATGAGGGTTGCACCAATCCAAACCGCTGTTGCAATAGTGAGTGATGAAGCGAAACTCAAAAAAGAAAATGGATTTTTTATTTTAAATATTCCTGCCAACAAATCGGTGAGTGTAAAAATATTATTAGCCAACGCCAAAGTAAAAAACTTTGAGTTGATTTCAAAAAATACCAATAAACCCGAAAATCTTTTAGCCTATACCAAAGGGGGTACTCCGCAATATGCACAAACATTAACAACAAATATTATCAAGGGCGAGCAAAAGGGTTCGTTTAAAGTAGATAGAATGGAACTGCCCTATAAAAGCCCTTGGAAAAATCAAATGCGATTAAGTGGTATTGATTTTTTAGAGGATAAAAATAAAGCAGTTATCTGTTCAACCGATGGAGATGTTTGGTTGGTAGAAGGCATTCTTCAAAGTTCAGGGAAATTAACATGGCAGCGACTTGCATCTGGATTGTTTCAACCACTAGGTATTAAAATAGTAGACAAAAAAATATTTGTGACTTGTCGTGACCAACTTGTAAAATTGCATGATTTAAATGGAGACGGAGAAATTGATTTTTATGAAAGCTTTAATAGTGACCATCAAGTAACCAATCATTTTCATGAATTTGCAATGGGCTTGCAAACAGATAAAGAAGGAAACTTTTATTATGCTAAAAGTGCAAGACATGCAAGACGTTCATTGGTGCCGCAACATGGTACTTTGTTGAAAGTTAGTAAGGATGGGCAAAGCACAACCATCATAGCACATGGATTTAGGGCCGCGAATGGGGTTTGTATTAATCCAGACGGCAGTTTCATTGTAACAGATCAAGAAGGTCATTGGACACCCATGAATCGAATTAACTGGATCCAACCAGGGAATAAATTTTATGGAAATATGTTTGCCTACAATGCATCAAAAGACAGTGCAGACAATGCCATGGAACAACCGTTAACTTGGATTGAAAAAGACATTGATCGTTCACCTTCTGAATTACTTTGGGTAGAAAGCAAAGCATGGGGCCCGCTCAATGGCAGCTTACTTAGTTTTTCTTATGGTTATGGAAAAGTATTTGTGGTTCCTTTTGAAAAAATCGGCAATCAAATACAAGGAGGCGTTTTTGAATTGCCTATTCCCGCTTTTTCTACGGG
>JAPLEL010000276.1 GCA_026391415.1 Bacteroidota bacterium | reverse complement strand
ATCACTGCGGCTAAAACAATATGTGTTGTTAAAAGAATTAAATAGAAAGGGCGCACATTGCCTACTATCACTTTTTCAGCATCAGAAACAATACCATCAAGATTTGTATCCCCAAATTTAGCCTCGCCTGCTAATAAGTGATGTGCAATATAGGTAACCAAAAATAAAGCAGAAAGCACTAAAGCGGTAAGCATTAAGTTTTTATGTAGTTGGTACTTTTTCTGTTTAACTGCAACTAAAGCATAAACAAGCACAATAGCCACTATACTATTAATAACCGCATTCATTGTAGCAAAAATATGTTTATCAAATGGCAATTCAACTTGTAAGCTAAACTTGCTTAAAAAAGTAACTGCAACAAAAACCACTAAAGACAATACAATGATGACCGCGTTTGCTTGTTTGTCATTTTTTTTGATCACCGGTGCTAACATAATTCTATTATTTTGGTTATACTTAATTTTTATATTGGTCTATTTATTTAATAAAGATTTTACTAATCTTATAAGCATCATTGAAATAAATACAATAACGCCTACCCTAATTTCATTTTTGTATTTGGTTTTAAAATCTGTCCAATTCATAATTAATAATTTTAATTGATTTTAAAATAACAGCTTACAAATTACACTACTAGTTTTTTGTTTGCTTATTAAATTTGGAATTAAAATAATAAACAAAGCCGGTCACCATCACGGCAATCACTAACCAAAGCCAGCTTAGGTCAATGATGTCCTGGAATACTTTACTCTTCGCTTTTTTATCTTTTTCTAACATCAAGTAACCTACATCCTTTGCCATCTTTAAAATGGAAGTGGAATCTAAGCCATAATAGTACCCGCGAATTTGCATTTTTTTATCAATCAATATAAATCTGCTGGTATGTACAAAGTCGGGGGTAATAGGTTCGTTGCTAAACTTATCTATCTTTAATTCCTCAAAGGCGAATTTATAAATAGAATCCCGATTGCCTGTAAGCAACCACCAATTATCTGAAATCACCCCCATTTTATTAGCGTAATCAAGCAATACAGGTGCACTATCTCTTATTGGATCCACCGAAATAGACATAAAATGTACAATCGAAGTGTCCACTTTTTTTCGAACATCCCCACCACTAGTAAAGAATTGCTGCAGTTTGCTCATATTGCGCGTTAGCTTTGGGCAAATACTTCCACAGCTAGTGAAAAATAAATCTAAGATGATAATTTTCCCTTGTTGGTCATATAAATTAACCGAGTCACCAAATTGGTTAGCTAACCGAATATTTTTTGTCGTGTGCCAAATAGAATCTGATTTTTGTTTGCCATCCACCACCGATTCCATGACTGTATCTAATAAATAATGCCTAGGCATGATCACAGCAGTTTCGCTTGCGGACTTTAACCACAAGTAACAAAGAACTGGTATGACCAATGCGATGAATAACCCGTAAATCGATTTTTTTGACATTATTTATTTATTACTGCAAAGTTATGAATTAGACTTCAAAGAAAAACCATCCTTGGAGGAGGATGGTTTGGTATTTTTTGAGAAGGGCCCTCGAGCACCTTCTTTGGATAGTTTCTTTTTTTTATTGGGGACCACTTTTACTTTATATCTACCATCGTAAGCCCCTGCGTTGATTTGATCCTGTCTTTTTAGTTGATGTTCGTGTCTTTTTTTCATAAAAAATGATTCAATCCAAGTCCATTTTCGAACAACCCTTTTCTAGCCAATTATCCAACTAAAAAATAGATTAATGCTTTTCAGCTGGCATTTCCTTTGCTTCAGTTGCGCCAGCCTCATGTTTTACGGCCTCATGCTTTGCAGCACCATGTGTTGCAGCACCATGTTCTGATTCCTTTTTCTCCACCTTAATAGTAGCTTGCTCTTTAAAATATGGATCATAGGTGTTACGCAAGTTTTTGAATGAGCTACCATCCCATAAAAAAGCTGCGATAAACCAAACAAACAATGACAGAGGCACAATAATAGTCATGATTAGGTTTTTTACTTCATGCTTTAAGTGCATAAAGTAAGCAACAATGTAAAATGCTTTTGACATCATTAAAATAATAATCACACCCTTGATAGCCAAGCGGAGTGCGGCGCTACTAATACCAATCATCCAAAATCCTAGTATTAATTCAATGATGGTTAATACTGACAATAGGATGGTTACTTTTTTAATCTCAGCCATTGCAGCAGCATTGCTTGCTTCATGATTAGCGTCTGCGTTGTGTGAATGTGACATATAAAAATCTTAATTTATAATTATGTTTATTTTAAACCCCTGTAAGCTAAGCCGATACTGATCACTTAACTAGTAATTACTTTACAATAAATAAAATATAGTAAATACAAATACCCATACTAAATCTACAAAGTGCCAATACAATCCTGCTTTTTCAATCATTAGGTAATGGCCTCTTTGTTCAAACTTATCTAACAAAGTCATGATCAACATAATAATATTAATCACCACCCCACTAAATACGTGAAATCCGTGGAATCCAGTAATGGTGAAAAAGAAGTTAGTGAAGTTGGTTGAGCTTGCGGTTCCATCTGCATTTAAAAATGGATTTCTACCCCACCAAGCACCTGCTTTAAATAAATGGTTCCACTCCCAAGCTTGACAGCTTAAAAATGCAATACCACCAATGATGGTTAAAATCATATTGCGAACCACCCCTTTTTTATCCATATTATGACCAGCATGCACCGCTAACACCATGGTTACCGAACTCACAATCAATATAAAAGTCATGATACTTACAAACACCAAGGGTGCGTGTACTCCTTCCGGAGCAAATGGAAAACTTCTAAAAACTTCGTTAGAATTTGGCCATCCATTCGTTGAAAAACGGACTGTACCATAAGAGATTAAAAAAGCACCAAAAGT
>JAPLEL010000228.1 GCA_026391415.1 Bacteroidota bacterium | reverse complement strand
ACTGCCTGGAGCAATGGCGCTAGCGGCATCGTTCATTTGTTGGTAAGACAATCCTGCACCAGCAATTTGTTTGATCCAACTATTTAAAATACCAGTTCCATTAATACAAAGTAATACCCCAATTCTTTGAACTGTACTAGTATGATTCACATGCGCAAAACTATTTACACGAGATTTTGCATCGTATTTTAATTGATCAGACACCCCATATATTACGCCTGAAGTACCTGCTGTAGCAGCCACTTCGCCCGGTTCCATTACATTTAAAGACAAGGCATTGTTGGGTTGATCTCCCGCTTTATAAGTTACAGGAATACCTTTAGTTAATAATAATTCTTCTGCAATGGATGCCGAAATTTGTCCATGACTAGCAAAAACATTTTGAATGGTTGGAATAACCGATTCATTTAAACCATAATGATTGAACACATCTTTAGATAATTGGTCTTCTTTAAAATCCCAAAAGATTCCTTCGCTTAATGATGAAATACTAGTGGTAAGCGAATTGGTTAATTGAAGGGCTATATAATCGCCGGGAAGCATTATTTTATTAATCTGTGCGTAAATTTCTGGTTCATTATTTTTAACCCAGGCCAGTTTAGACGCTGTAAAATTTCCTGGTGAATTTAATAAATGGGCTAATGATTTTTCTGCTCCAATGGCTTCAAACGCTTGATTGCCCAATTCCACCGCCCTACTATCGCACCAAATAATACTATTTCTAAGTACTTGTTCGTTTTTATCAATACATACCAATCCATGCATTTGATAGGCAATACCTATGGCAGCAATATCTGAAGGATGGTATTTATTTTGGGCATGTGCTTTTAGAATAGCCAGTTTGGTATGCTTCCACCAATCTGCTGGTGATTGTTCTGCCCAACCTTTTTTAAGCGAAATTATGGGTGTTTCTGTATCGGGATATTGCACGGACACTAGCGTTTCTTGTGTTTGCGCGTTTATAACGGCAACTTTAATGGAGGATGTTCCTATATCAATTCCTAATAATAACATATTTGTATTTTATGGTAGCATTTAATAAATTGATAACGTATACTTTGAATGATTAGCAGACAACTAATTTTTTAATAAAAATGTCTACTAAGATAATAAATTTCAAAGTAATGTTATTTTACTGAAAATATTGCCACAATTATTAATGAAATCATTAATAAGTAATATATATTATTTACTGAATGAGTAGTAGTAAATCTTTAGCAGCTTTGCAGCCTGATTTAAATGAAATTTTCTTTCGTAATGAAAGTCAATATTGCCTCAACTATTATCTGCAAAACCATTTACTCAATTTTTTATCGTTTATTTGTTGGATACACAACAATAGTATTATGATGAAATACGAAGAATTGGTTAAAAATCATTCTGGCAAACTAATAGACCAATTAGTTGCTTGGGTAATTAGTAAAGACCCTGTGGAAGTTTTGTTCAATTTTATGGATGAAGACCAATGGGCAATTATTTCAATGCACCAATATGAAGAAGATACAGAAATATCACTTCGATTACATATCAATAATTTTTACGACTTATACTTAGGTTACTACGACGACGAAGATGAGTTTTTTGAAATCATCCATCCACTAACTGAAGAAGAAATTGAACAGCTCCCTATTGGATTAAAAAAAGTAATGAAAAAAGTGTTAGACGACGAAAAAGGAATGCGATTATCTGGCAATTTTTTGTCTAGATAATTCAAACTTTTTCATCGCCTAAAATTATATAGCTGGATCATGAAAAACCTTGGGGGCTATTATTGATTCAACAGAAATTTTTTCAATCCCTAAAGCATTGCACCATCCCAAAAACTTTTCATGAATTTGATTTAAAGTTTCTTTTTGTGCTGGGGTTAATTCTAACACATGCGCTCGACTAATGGTTCTAATGGGTAATCCTCTTTTTGCTAAAAAGTATTTGGCACTCATAGGATATGCTACATGAATTAAAGGATCTACTTGAATCAATTCATTTTGCAACCAATCTACTTGTTCTTTCATTGCAGGATTTGCAGCGTTATTAACCATCCATACCAATATTTCAGGATAAAAGTTTCCCGAAATAGAACTCATTCCTTTACCTCCATTGCGCATTACAAAAGAGACATTGGGTGTATGTGCATCAAAGAATTCAAATGAAGTATTGCCAGATTCTTTTAAAATATTCAGCTTCGCTTTTACTTGTGACTGGTCTATGGAAGTGTCTTTATGATAAATGAATCGCTTGGTTTCTAATAAAGTTTTAAATACATGGGCTGTGAGTATTCTTTTATAAGGTGCAGGGCATTCATATAATCCAAATGGAACACCTGGAGCAAGCGCTAACATTTGTTGAAAGTTGCGCAATAAAATTTCATCACTATCTTCAATATTGGCAAAATGACCAGTAATTAGAATCACTGCATCAATACCTGTTTCGTAGATTTTTTTTGCAAAAATGGCTTTATCCTCAATGGTTAAACCAAAAGACCCTGTAGCAACTATTGGAACCCTACCTCTAACATATCTTACAATAAAACTGGTGAGTTCTAAGCGTTCGTCTTCGGTTAAACTATACATTTCGCTACTTAAGCAATTGGCAAAAAAACCTTTAACTCCTGCTGCTAAATAAAAGTCAATCAATTTTGCAACTGCATCAAAATCAAGCTTTGCCTTTAAATTAAAAGGCGTAATCATTACGGGCACAAATTTATTATCCATCATATACAAATTGATTGCTATTTTTTTATAAAGCTTTTAAGTTTAGTGAGTAATATACCAGAAAGAAAAATGGTTAAAGTGCCTACTACTATTATCATATTCTTGTGTAGTGCAATTTTTAAGTACGATAATTCTGGAGATAATTTATTGGAGAAACTAAACCAAATAATTACAATTACACCAATAATTACGGCTATAATTGCTTCGATATTTTTTGTTTGTTTACTAATAATACCTAACAAAAATAATCCTAGCATACCTCCTGCAAAAATTCCCGACAACTCCCACCAAACATCCAAAATACTTTTTATACCAATCATCGATAAACCAAAAACTAAACCAATTAATCCTACAATAATGGTTGATGCATATAGTATTACAAACTCTTTTTTATCTGAGGCATTATTTGAAAAATATCTTTTATAAATATCTTTTGTAAAAACAGTAGCAGAGGCATTCATTCCAGAACTGATGGTGCTCATTGCTGCAGATAAAATTGCTGCTACTATTAAACCCAAGCAAACAGTTGGCACTTTATTTACCATAAAATGTGGCATTACTTTGTCGGCATAATCTGCTGGTTTAAGTTGTTGCATATACGTTGACACATCAACAGCACTAGCATTTAAACCCAATTTTTGTATGGCTAAACTATGTTTTAACGAATCTGCAATAGCTGGATTAACTTGATAATAAGCAAATAAAGCAGTTCCAATTATAAAAAATAATAACGATGCTGGTACGTATAAAAAAACAGACAACCAAACAGATTTACGGGCCTGCGAATCAGAAACAGCAGTATGGTAGCGTTGAATATAATTTTGATCCATCCCAAAATTGTTGAGATTAATAAAAAAACCATAACAAAGCACTACCCAAAAACTACTCTCCTTAAAATTAAAAGCTGTGGTTCCTAAACTGAATTTATCATTTGATTTTGCAATGGCATAAATAGCAGTAACACCTCCAGGTATCTCCCAAATAATTAAAAACAATATAAGTAAGGCTCCTAATGTTTTAAGTACACCTTGCACAACTTCTGTCCAAATAACCGCTTCTATTCCACCTAACACTGTATAAATAATAATACAAATACCCATCACCATCATAATAGAAGACATAGAAAATCCTAAAAGCGCCTGTAGGGTTAATGCCATGCCAAAAAACACAGAGCCCATTCTTGCAAACTGGGTTAATAAAAAACAAATCACTGCATAGGTTCTAGCCCATGGTCCAAATCTTTTTTCTAAATTAGTATAGGCCGATATTTCTCCTGTATTTCTATAAAACGATACAAAATATTTAGATGCTACCCAGGCGGCAAAAGGCATTGAAATACTAAAAACAAAAGCATTCCAGTTTGTACCAAATGCTTTACCAGGAACACCTAAAAATGTATTGCTACTTAAAAATGTTGCATAAATAGAAATACCTATTGCCCAACCTGGTATTTTACCAGATGCTTTTGTAAACTGTTCGGTGTTTTGATTCTTTCTAGAAAAATAATACCCAATACCTATCATGGCAAATAGGTATATAAAAACAATTGACAAATCAATAAAGGGTATGTTTTGCATGTATTGATAATAAAGTTCCTGTGGCAAACAGGACTAAATGAATAATTAAAATTCAATCATAAAATTATTCTTAAATGGGCAAAGTTCTCTGAAGTGTGTTTTCTAAAATATGTACTATATTATCATTAAATATTGTCTTATTACTTATTTAATAATAAAATTTGACTTATTTTAGTGGTAATTAGTAAAATTTGAATGAAGCCGCATTATCATAAAGTCCCCAAAAAACTTGAAAACTCATTTAGTTTACGTAAAGATCTGTCGGCCAATTTTGATACTACTTGGCATTATCACCCAGAATTAGAATTACATTATATTAAACAAGGAGAAGGCATCAGATTTATAGGAGATAATATCAGTAATTTTTCGTCGGACGAAATGTTATTATTAGGAGAAAATCTGCCACATACTTGGAAATCGCATGATGCCTATTTACAACCACAATCAGAACTAGCGGTAGAAACAACCGTTATGCATTTTTTACCGAATTGTTTGGGTCATGAGTTTTTGTCATTACCAGAATCGTATCAACTAACCCAATTGATAGAGAAAGCAAAAAATGGTTTACTAATTTATGGAGAAACAAAATGGAAACTATTGGCATTATTAGAAGCCGCTTACAAGGCAGTTAACCTTGAACGTATTTCATTATTCATATCTATTTTAAATACACTAGCAGAAACCAAAGAATACGAACCTATAACTAGTTCATATGCTTTTTATCAATCAAATCAGTTAGAAACAGATCGGCTCAATCAAATATATACATACACACTTAAGCATTATATGAACAATATTAGCTTAACTGAAATAGCCTCTTTAAGTTGTTTGAGTATTACTTCTTTTTGTAGGTATTTTAAAATGATGACGAACAAAACTTACACCGATTTTTTAACAGAAATTAGAGTTAGTTATGCCTGTAAATTATTAATAGAAAATAAATCATTAACTGTTGAATCGGTAGGAAACGAAACTGGATTCAATAATGCTTCTAATTTTTTTAGACAATTTAAAAAGATGGTTGGCATTACACCAAAAGCTTATAGAAAAAAATACATAGTAGGTTAATAAAAAGGTTTATTTTCAAATAATAAAATATTTAATGAGAAATCACAGACCAATATTGCAATATATCATAGCCTTT
>JAPLEL010000068.1 GCA_026391415.1 Bacteroidota bacterium | reverse complement strand
GTCTGCTTTTTTAGGATCAACTCCTAAACGAATATGCAAATCAACAGAACTATCAAATTTTGTACAGTTAATTTCTTTTACAAGGTTAGCTGCTTCTTTAAGGGAATAAATTTTTGTTTTATCCACCTTAGTTACTGCTACTTTTCTTTTTTTAGTAAGTGACATTTTCTAAATGATTTAAGGTGAATAATTAATTTTCCCAAGGAGCTTTACCGTCAACAGTAATACCAATACTACGTGCAGTACCTGCAACCATGTTCATTGCGCTATTTAACGTAAAGGCATTTAAATCAGTCATCTTGTCTTTAGCAATAAATTCAACTTGTTCCCAAGTTACTTTACCTACTTTAGCACGATTACTTTCTTTTGATCCTTTTTGAATTTTAGCAGCTTCCATTAATTGAACAGCAGCAGGAGCAGTTTTAATTACAAAGTCGAAAGACTTGTCGGTATAAACTGTAATTAAAACAGGAACAACTTTTCCCATTTTGTCTTGAGTTCTAGCATTGAATTGCTTACAGAACTCCATGATGTTAACACCCTTAGAACCAAGGGCCGGACCTACTGGAGGAGCTGGATTGGCTTGACCGCCTTTCACCTGCAACTTTACGTAGCCTGAGATTTCTTTTGCCATTTTTTTGATTTTTTGGTGATATCGTTCCAGATTTATTCCGAAACTCCCAATGTCAATCATTCTTAATAAAAAGAACTTTTGGGGCGGCGAAGGTATGTATTAATAGTAATTAATCAAATAAATACAACAAATTTTTTCTAAAATCCCCCCATTTTTTGCAAAAAAAAAGGCTGTACCACTTTTTGATACAGCCTTTAAAAGATTTTATTACAATTAATTCAATTTTTCAACCTGCATATAACTTAATTCTACAGGTGTTGAACGACCGAATATTTTTACAGTGACTTTTAGTTTTTTCTTCTCGTCATTAACATCTTCAATTACACCATTAAAGTCATTAAATGGACCTTCAATGATTTTAATTGTTTCGCCAACTATAAAAGGCTCACTCATGGTAACACCCATATCATTCATTTCATCAACCTTACCAAGCATTTTATTTACTTCGGACTTACGCAATGAAATGATATTTCCTTTAGACCCTTTTCCATCTGTTAAGAAGTGCATTACGTTGCTGATATTGCTAATATGCTGTACAATATCATCTGTTAATTTTCCATCTAAAACTTCCATCATTACATATCCAGGAAAATAGTTTTTTTCACGCATCACTTTTTTACCGTTCTGCACTTTGTAAACTTTTTCCATTGGAAGGAAAATCTGCTTGATGGTTTCTGTCCAACCGTTTCTTACCAAATCCTTATCTAAATACTCTTTTACTTTTCGCTCTTTACCACTTACCACACGCAAAACATACCATTTGGTATCTGCCTGTTGAACTAGAGGCGCGATTTGTGTTTCTATTATTTCAACTGAGTCCATAGTTGGTTACTTGAATAATGAATAAATCAATTTAAGCAATTGGTTACTAGAGAAATCCATGATCCAAACCATTGCAGTAATGATAACTGTTGCTACCAAAACAATCAATGTACTTTGTTGAAGCTGCATCCAAGTAGGCCAGGTTACTTTCTCTAACAATTCGTGGTAACTCTCTTTAAAATAAGTTGCAATCTTGTTCATGTTTTCAATTTATCAATTTCGAATAACCATTTTTTGCGTGTTTTTTTAATTCAAACACCACATTTTTATACTTCAAAATCATCCGCACGGGCACTAGGATTCGAACCCAGATCAAAGGTTTTGGAGACCCGTATGCTACCGTTGCACTATGCCCGTAGAAAGCTAAAAGCTATCCCGTGAACGAGACAGCTTTTAGTTTATTATATTGCAAATGTATGTAAAAACATTTGCTTAAAGCTAAAAGCCTTCGCTTTGAGCTTATTTTAAAATTTCAGTAACCTGACCAGCACCTACGGTACGGCCACCTTCACGAATTGCAAACTTCAAACCTTTTTCCATTGCAATTGGTTGGATCAACTTAACACTTAAGTTAATATTATCACCAGGCATTACCATTTCAGTTCCTTCTGGTAAAGTACACTCACCAGTTACATCCGTTGTACGGAAGTAAAACTGAGGACGGTATTTGTTAAAGAAAGGAGTATGACGTCCGCCTTCTTCTTTGCTCAATACGTAAACTTCACCTTTGAAATCTGTATGCGGAGTGATAGAACCTGGCTTACAAAGAACCATACCACGACGGATTTGAGTCTTTTCAATACCACGTAATAATAAACCTGCATTATCTCCAGCTTCACCTTCGTCAAGTAGTTTTTTGAACATCTCAACACCAGTAACAGTTGAAGTTAATGGAGCTTCCATCAAACCAACGATTTCAATTCCTTCACCAACTTTAATACGTCCACGCTCAATACGACCAGTAGCAACAGTGCCACGACCAGTAATTGAGAATACATCTTCTACGCTCATCAAGAACGGTAAATCAACCGGACGAGGAGGTAATGGAATATAAGAATCAACCGCATCCATTAATTCATCGATTTTTGCAACCCATGTTGGATCTTCAGATAAAGCTCCTGTTGCAGAACCTTGTATGATTGGTGTGTTATCACCGTCAAAGCCGTAAGAAGTTAACAACTCACGAACTTCCATTTCTACTAATTCTAATAATTCAGGATCGTCAACCAAATCTACTTTGTTCATGAAAACAACGATTTGAGGAACGCCTACCTGACGAGCCAACAAGATGTGCTCTTTGGTTTGTGGCATAGGACCATCAGTTGCAGCAACCACTAGGATAGCTCCATCCATTTGAGCAGCACCAGTAATCATGTTCTTCACATAATCGGCGTGACCTGGACAGTCAACGTGCGCATAGTGACGATTCGCTGTTTGATACTCAACGTGAGCAGTATTAATAGTGATACCACGCTCTCTTTCTTCTGGAGCGCCATCAATTTCATCATAATTCTTTGCAACGTTACCCATTCCTTTTTTTGCAAGGATCATAGTGATAGCTGCAGTTAAAGTGGTTTTACCATGGTCAACGTGACCAATGGTACCTACGTTTACGTGAGGTTTTTCCCTCTTGAAGGTCTCTTTTGCTGTAACCATAGACTTTTATATTTAAAATTATTAAAGTTATCTATTTTGTATTCAAGACTAAATTTAATAAAACTTTATTGATTAAATAATTTTTTAGAGCCGTTGGTGAGAATCGAACTCACGACCTCTTCCCTACCAAGGAAGTGCTCTACCCCTGAGCTACAAAGGCTTTTAAGTTGCTACCCAGTAGTTTAAACAGCGGACTGTTTTCTACTGAAATTCATCAACTCTAGTAAGAGCGGAAGACGAGGGTCGAACTCGCGACCTATAGCTTGGAAGGCTATCGCTCTACCAATTGAGCTACTTCCGCTTTTTTAATTCCTGTTCAAAAGCCAAGATTAATTGACGCTTGAATTTTACTTAAAAGAACTATTGCACTGCAAAGTTTTCACTTTTAAATGCTTGTGTGGGCAGAGTAGGGTTCGAACCTACGTACACGTGAGTGAACAGATTTACAGTCTGTCGCCTTTAACCACTCGGCCATCTGCCCATTTTATAAATGCAAACCCTGATTTTATACCGTTAAGAAAATTCTTACAACACAAAACAACAATGCTTAACACCTTTTGAGCCGAAGATGGGACTCGAACCCGCGACCTGCTGATTACAAATCAGCTGCTCTACCAACTGAGCTACTTCGGCATTAATAGAAAGAACTATCCCTTTTTAAGGACGGCAAAGGTAATGGAAAACTTTATTCGGCAAAATTTTGTAGCAAAATTTTTACAACAGTTTTCAACAAGTTGGCGAAAACCCTTGTGCAACGGCACTGTAAGGGCAAAAAAAAGCCCCGAAATAGTTCCGGGGCGGTTAGTTTATTAAGCGGCAAGCTTGTCTTTTTTTCGTTTTATTTGTGAAATGATAGAATCCATTGCATTATCAAATGATTCTTCAAAGGATTTTGAGGATGTTTTTACAAAAAAATCGTGCCTCGGCACATGCACTTTAATTTCTACCACTTTGTCTTTGATAACATGTACTAAATTATCCAATTTCAAGAACAGGTCTACTTTTAAAATCTGGTCGTGAAATGTG
Organism: Bacteroidota bacterium; assembly: GCA_026391415.1. Taxonomy (GTDB): domain Bacteria; phylum Bacteroidota; class Bacteroidia; order Chitinophagales; family Chitinophagaceae; genus Sediminibacterium. The sequence continues at coordinate 4,816 of JAPLEL010000068.1, read as the reverse complement.
TTTAATTTCTCGAGTTTTCGTGCTACATAATCTAATAATTTTTCATCTGCATTGAAGTGCACTGACTGAATGTTAACGTTCATAGTAAATCACGTTTAAACGGTTAATGAATAAAATATTTGAAAGAACTACAAGCCAAAAATCTTTTAAAACTGGCCCTTTAGAAACTCCTAACAAGTTACAACAAATAATAGTGAATAACCTGCAATTTGTTTTTTTTATTTGAGATTTTAACAGTCTATAAAACTATTGTCTAAATTGCTTTTAGGCCTTTGGATGTGCTTTATTAAAAACCTCTTTTAATTTTTCAATGGTATTGTGGGTATATACTTGCGTGGCAGCCAAACTACTGTGCCCTAATAGTTCTTTCACTGCGTTCAAATCAGCACCATTGTTCATTAAATGGGTTGCAAAACTATGTCTTAAAATATGCGGACTCTTTTTTTGAACGGTGGTTACCTGCCCCAAGTATTTCTTTACAAAGGCATATACAGCCCTTGGTTGTAGCGGCTTTCCTTTTGCCGTTGTAAATACGGTTTTAATAGTAGCGCTCTTTGTGGGCCGGTCTAATTGATGCGATTCTAGTTCTTTTACCAGGGCGGCATCAATTGGAATGATGCGTTCCTTATTTCCTTTACCCAATACTTTTACTTGTTTCAAAGATGCGTCTATTTGCGTTTCTTTTAATTGAATCAATTCACTCAAACGCATACCAGTTTGGTAAAAAAGCAATAAAACCAATCGCTGTGTTCTACCCTCCCATGTATCAGGGAATTCAACGTGTTCAAATAAAGTATGTACATCCTTTTCTGAAACGAAAACTGGAAGTCGTTTTTTTGTTTTAGGAGAAATAATCACACCCATTGGTGATGATTTAATCAGGCCAGTTTTTAATTGGTACTTAAAAAAAGATTTTAGGGTAGATATTTTTCGATTAATAGACTTGGCACTGATTTCATTTTCTTTAACACTAGCCAACCAACTTCTAATAAACATGGCTGCAATTTGGTCCAAAGCAGGATTGTCGAATTGATTAACTAAGTATTGAAAGAATTGCTCAAGGTCGGTTTGATAGGCTACAATGGTATGCTTAGAGTACCGCTTTTCGAACTGCAGGTATTCTAAAAATGGGGCAATTTGCGGATAGTCAGTTATGGGCATAAAAAAGTAGTCTGAAGATATAACATCAGACTACTACTAAATATTGTGGAAGCGAAATAATAAAAGAAAATAATTAAGGAATCTTCCTTGAACTATCCTTCAATTTTACCGCTAGCAATTTGTTGCTTGTAAACCGCTTTAAGGATTTCACCTCTACGTCTTACCGACGGCTTGATGAAAGCTTGGCGCTCTCTTAATTGCAATAAAGCCTTAGATTTTTCGAATTTCTTCTTGTACTTCTTAAGTGCTTTGTCGATGTTTTCGCAGTCTTTTGAATCAATAATTAACATATGTTGTATACCTCCTCAGGCGTTTTTAGGACGGCAAAGATAAGGTTTGATTTGAAAATTCCAAACGAAAATAAATAAGCCTGAAAAAATCTTATCCCCATTCAATTTGCAGATTTATCTTGCAGACATGTTTACAGGAATTATTGAAAGCACTGGAAAGGTTAGTTCTATTGAAAAACAAGGTACTAATACTAGTTTTTGGATAGCATCCCCTATTTCAACTGAACTAAAAATAGACCAAAGTTTGAGCCATGAAGGTGTTTGCCTTACCGTGGAAGCTATCGAAAATGGACAACATCGGGTAACTGCTATTGAGGAAACACTGCGTAAAACCAATTTATCTGGTTGGAGTGTAGGCCATTCTTTGAACTTAGAACGATGCCTTGTTATGAATGGGCGTCTTGATGGTCATATTGTTCAAGGTCATGTAGACGCTACAGGCACTTGCACCAAATTAACCACACTTGAAGGCAGTTGGGAATACCAGTTTTCATTTCCGGAATCATTCAAACACTTGATGATAGAGAAAGGATCCATTGCCGTGAATGGCACTAGCTTAACCTGCTTTGATGTTACCAACAATAAATTTAGTGTTGCTATTATCCCTTATACGTTTAATCACACCAGCATTCATCAACTACAATTAGGTAGCATTGTTAACCTTGAATTTGATATTCTAGGCAAATATGTTCAACGCTGGTTACAAGTAAAAGATTAAATAGACTTTCCTTTTAAAGCACCACTTACTGCGGCATCCATTGCACGCTCAGCGAATGGACGTGAAATTTCATTTAACTCTTCTATCTTATTCTGAATCAGATTCTTATCATTCATCGTAACTGCCAACTGTAGCGCTTGCATAGCGTTCGCCGTTGCCAATATTTCTTGGGGAGTTAGTAATTGCTGGTTCTTAGATATGAACTTTTCAGTAACAGCCAATATCTGTTCAGCCTCTGTTGCAGCTTCTACCAAAGCCCTTGTTTGCATATCATCTTTGGCATGGGTAATACTATCCATCAACATCCCTTCAACTTGCTCATCGGTTAAACCATATTGCGGCGTCACTTCAATAAATTGTTCTATTCCACTGCGTAGCTCTTTGGCTTTTACCACTAATATTCCATCGGCATTGATCAAAAAACTGATTTCCACTTTTGGCAATCCTGCAGGCATACCTGGTATACCTGTTAAATTAAACTCGGCTAGTTTACGATTATCCTTTACCATGTCTCTTTCACCTTGGTAAACAGAAATACGCATACTTCCCTGCCCGTCTTTGTGTGTGGTATATTGGCGTCCAACACTGGTAGGAATTTTTGAGTTCCTTGGAATTAAAACATCCATTAACCCGCCCATTGTTTCTATACCTAAACTAAGCGGCGTAATATCGAGCAATAAAAAGTCTTTGTTATTCCCCGCAAGAATATCGGCCTGAATAGCTGCGCCTAATGCAACAACCTCATCGGGGTTTACAGAATCGTTAACCGGTTTTCCAAAAAAAGCACCCACCGCTTGTTTGATGGCAGGAACTCTGGTACTACCACCTACCATTACAATAGTATCAATAGCAGCAGTTGTGAGCTTAGCATCTTGCAATGCAAGCTCACAACATTTAATAGTTTTATTGATTAAACCTATTATAAGTTGTTCAAAATCAGTTCTTTTAATACTTAATACTTCTCCATTCCAGTCGGTAGAAAAATGATCATGTGCACTCAAATGTTTTTTAGCTTCCTCTGCTTTTAAGCGCAATGATTGCAATAAAGACTGGTGCAGTTGGAGTTCCTCCATGGTTATTCCGCCTTCGGTCAGCCAATACTCCATAATAGAACGGTCTATATCATCTCCGCCCAAATAGGTATCGCCATTGGTACTAAGCACTTCGAATATGCCATTACTAATATGTAAGATGGAAATATCAAAAGTACCACCCCCTAAATCATATACGGCAATGGTTTTTTCTTCATCTTTCCTTAAGCCTAAACCATAAGCCAAACTAGCTGCAGTTGGCTCATTTACAATTCGTAAGACATCTAGACCTGCAATTTTACATGCATCTCTTGTTGCCTGTCTTTGGGCATCATTAAAATAAGCCGGCACAGTTATTACAGCCTTTGTAACTGGGGTCTTTAAAATATGCTCCGCCCTATTCTTTAGTTCTTTTAATATGAAGGAAGACAATTCAATGGGCGAGAAAAACTGGTTGCCAACTTGTACTTTTACTAGCGATGCTGTATCGTCATCAATTACTTTATAGGTAAAGAATTGGGCATTGTCTTTAATATCTTGGTAACTTTTACCCATTAAACGCTTGGCACTAAAGATGGTGTTTTTAGGATCGGTTTCTAAAAAATTCCGAGCCTGCTCCCCTACAGTTGGATTACCAAAACCATCAAAATGCACAATACTAGGCACCAAACTGCTTGAATTAAATTCTTTTAATGCCACAGGCTGTTTGGTTTCGGGATGGATAATGGCCACCAAACTATTGGTTGTACCTAAATCTATTCCTACAATCATTTCTGCTTGCTGCAAACTGCCTGTTGCTATATTGATGCCAATCTTTGCCATAAATTAAAAAGTCTTTGTTGATGAAAGCAAAATGCCCATCTTTTTAGAGGGGCAAATTTAGAACAATGCATTGGGCTGAAAGTTGCGAATTCAGGAATGATTAAGCGTTGGATCATTTAAATTAGCATTCCACCACCGTCGTTTTACTGACCAAATCGTGCAATGGCTTACCCAAAACTGCCATAAATAAAAAATCAATTAGGGTTAGGCGAATCAAACTTCTAACGAGTATTTGCCCCAATAAGGGCTTATTCCCATCTAAACGAACAACTTTGGTAGCAGTGATCCATTTGCCTGGTGTTCGGTTAAACGAGGCCTCCCAGAAGGTATAATACACAAAAAGGGCTCCTGCAACAAACCACCAAAAATTAATGGGCTTAAAATTCCAGTTGTATACATAGAAGTTCCAAAATCTAAACGCAAAAAAGCTCAGAATGAAAACAAGAAATCCATCAATTATGAAATTCAGGATACGGGTACCATCACCAACTTTGTTCATAGTTTTTAAATTGCTGTAAAATTATTGGCTTTATGTCATTAATTTTTCAATAAGCATCCAAATGAAGTAATTACTTTTGTTTAAATATAAAGGACGATGGATTTAATTGATGAATTACAGTGGAGGGGCATGGTTCAAGATATTATGCCCGGAACCAAAGAACTTTTAGCAAAAGAAATGGTATCGGGATATATTGGCTTCGACCCAACTGCAGATTCACTGGGCGTGGGCAATATGGTACAAATTATGACATTGTTGCACTTTCAGAGGGCTGGTCACAAACCTATCGCACTTG
>JAPLEL010000250.1 GCA_026391415.1 Bacteroidota bacterium | reverse complement strand
TGGTCCAAGTTTTTCCATAGTCGGTTGTTTTGTACAATAAAGGTGTGAAGTCATTGAACTTGTATTTAGTCACTGCGATATAGGCAGTGGCTTTATCAAAAGGAGATACTTCAATTGAGTTCACTAAAGCACCTCTTACTCCTTCTGGTGTAATATTGGTCCAAGTGGCTCCACCATCTTTTGTTATATGTACTAAACCATCATCACTTCCAGTATAAATAACTCCTTTTTCATGTGGAGATTCTATGACATAAGCAATGGTACAATAGTTTTCACCTCCTGCACCTTCATTGGTATAAGGGGTTCCACTCATGCCCATTTTAGAAGTATCATGGGTCGTTAAATCTGGAGAGATTGCTTTCCAAGATTTTCCTAAATCAGTTGTTTTGAATAAAATATTACCTGCATGGTAATACGCATCTTCATGCATGGATCTTACGATAGGTGCGTTCCAATTGAAACGGTATTTCATGTCCTTAGGTTGCAAGGACTGATATTGAATTGGTGCGACCATTACACTTACTTCATCATTGGTTTTAGTATCCAATACACGAATGGTACCTTGATAAGAACCACCCATTACATATCTTGGATTGTTAGGATCAAAGGCTAAAAATGCAGACTCGCCACCAGCGCTTGGCGCCCAATCACGATCTGTAATGCCGCCTCTTGAAGTAGAAAAACTGGCAATTCTAACGGAAGTATTGTCTTGTTGACCACCATACAAATTGAAAGGGAATAAGTTATCTGCATTGACTCTGTAAAATTGTGCAGTGGGTTGATTGTTCTCTGTACTCCATGTTTTACCACCATTGAAACTTACAGCAGCACCTCCATCATTAGAAACAATCATGTTTTTATTGTTGTTAGGATTGATCCACAACTGATGATAATCCCCATGAGGCGCTCTAAAATTTTGCCAAGTTTTTCCGCCATCTGTACTCTTAATCGCAGGTGAACTTAAAACATAGACCGTATTTTCATCTACTGGATCTGCAGTGGCTTCAATATAATACCAAGCACGTTGAACCAATCGATGGTCCTTGCTAATTCTATTCCAAGATTTTCCTGCATCATTAGAAACAAATAAACCACCTTGCTCTTTTTCTGAATCACTCTCTACTACTAAATAAATTTTATTGGAATTGGCTTGAGATACTGCCACACTCATCTTTCCTAATTCCTTAGGCAATCCATTTTGAATTTTTTCCCAAGTATCTCCACCGTCTGTACTTTTATACAAACCACTTCCTTTTCCACATGCTTAAATCCACACAACCTGAATTATCATCTACATATAAAGTCTTGGTCCAAGTTTTTCCTCCATCTATTGATTTGTAAACGCCTCTTTCTGCACTTGCTCCATGAATGGCCCCTTGTGCGGCTACATAAACAATGTCTGGATTGGTTGGATGAATTCGAATATTGGCAATTTGTCTAGTTAAATCTAAACCTAAATGTTTCCAAGTTTTTCCAGCATCTGTACTTTTATAAACACCATCTCCATAACTTGAAGTAACGCCTCTTGGAGGATGCTCTCCCATACCTACATATACTACATTAGGATCTGAAATAGAAACTGCTACTGCACCTACCGAGCCAGTTTTAAAAAAGCCATCAGAGACGTTGTTCCAAGTTTGACCAGCGTCTTCGGTTTTCCAAATACCACCACCAGTGGTACCCATA
>JAPLEL010000041.1:18885-19738 GCA_026391415.1 Bacteroidota bacterium | reverse complement strand
GAACCCCATTTAAAATTCTATAGTACACAATAATTCCTCTAAAACTATTGTAAACGCTATCAAAAATTAGTGCTTGTAATGGCACTTCATAACTTCCTTTGGGTGCAGGAATACGTTCAATAATAGCAGCTAATATTTCGTCAATACCAATACCTGATTTTCCGCTAGCCAATAAAATATCTTCTGCTTTACATCCTATTAATTCCACAATTTGATCGGTCACTTCTGGAATTTTAGCTCCATCCATATCAATTTTATTAATCACCGGAATGATTTCTAAATTATTATCGATTGCCAAATATAAATTGCTAATGGTTTGTGCTTGAATTCCTTGAGAAGCATCAACTAATAATAATGCGCCTTCGCATGCCGCTAATGCCCTACTTACTTCATAACTAAAATCAACGTGACCAGGAGTATCAATTAAATTGAAAACATAATGTTCTCCTTTAAAGGGATAATTAATTTGAATGGCATGACTTTTAATAGTAATCCCTTTTTCACGCTCCAAGTCCATATCATCCAAAACCTGGTTCATCATATCGCGTTCGCCAATTGTTTTGGTATGCTCCAACAATCGATCTGCCAAGGTGCTTTTACCGTGGTCAATATGTGCAATGATGCAAAAATTCCTAATATTCTTCATAAGGCTGCAAAGATATGAGTGGGAATGACAAAAAGTACTATTTCAATATTATTACGGACCGATTTGCTAGAGAAACTATAAAGAGGTTAAATTTGACCCTTTACGTTACATGAAAATGAATCAATATCAACGTATTTTAAGGTGAATTAGTATAAAAGATGATGGGCAATACAGATAAAATTGGTACAAATATTCAACAGGCTAAGT
>JAPLEL010000041.1:4779-18858 GCA_026391415.1 Bacteroidota bacterium | reverse complement strand
TAAGTTTTTGTTGGAGCTCAACGAATTGGTTGGGATTCCTACCGAAACGGTGTACGGTTTGGCTGCCAATGCCCTAAACGAAGAAGCGGTGATTAAAATTTACCGCGCAAAAGACCGTCCAAGTTTCAATCCTTTAATTATTCACTTGCCTAGCATTTCAGCCATTGAACCCTACGCAGTACTAGACCCAATTAGTGAAAAACTTGCGCATGCTTTTATGCCAGGACCTTTAACCTTACTACTGAATAAAAAAGATATTATACCCGATTTGGTAACCGCAAATAGTAAAAAAGTAGCGGTTAGAATTCCACAGCATCCACTCACACTTAAATTATTGGATTTATTAAATTTTCCACTAGCAGCACCTAGTGCCAACAAATCTGGCTATGTGAGTGCCACTTCCGCCCAACATGTAATTGATGGATTAGGGATTGATATTGCGTATGTTTTGGATGGCGGACTTTGTGATGTAGGGCTTGAATCTACCATTGTTGAAGTGGTAGAAAATGCAGTTATTATGCATAGAATTGGCGCCATTTCTGCCGAAGAAATTGCGCTGGTGAGTCAATTAAAAGTGATTGATCCTGCAAAATCAGATAGCCCTGTAACACCTGGCCAAATGAAAAGTCATTATGCTACAAATGTGCCTTTGTATATTGGCAATATTGAAGCTATGATTCAAGAACACCCAACTAAAAATATTGCCACCATTTCTTTTAATAAAAGCTATGATGGCTTAATTAATGGCCACCAATATGTACTCTCACCAAATGGAGATATTAATGAAGCTGCACAACATTTATTTGCAGTGATGCGCTTGATTGATGATTTTCATTTTGATATTATTCTTACAGAACGCTTTCCTAACGAGGGTTTGGGCAGGGCTATCAACGAACGCTTAGAACGCGCGCAAGCCATCCACAAATAAAAAAGGTATTCACTATACCATAAAGCATAGCAAATACCTGTTCTAAAATAGTATTAATTGATTAAGGTAATGCGTTGATGATTGCAACAAATTCATCTACAATTAATGAAGCCCCACCAACTAATCCACCATCTACATCTGGCTGAGAAAATAATTCTACTGCATTAGATGCTTTTACACTTCCACCATATAATATAGAAATAGAATCCGCAATAGCTGCACCATATTTGGCAGCTAATTCAGCTCTAATAAATGCATGTATTTCTTGTGCTTGTGCACTAGTAGCGGTTTTGCCAGTTCCTATGGCCCAAATTGGTTCATATGCAATAACAATTTCTTGTAATTGTTCTGCCGATAAGTGGTACAATGATTCTGACAATTGTTTGGCTACAAATTCATTTTGTGTATTGGCTTCACGAATAGCCAAAGGTTCGCCACAACAAAATATTGGTTTCATGTTATTTGCCAAACAGATATCTAATTTTTCGGCTAATAACTGATTCGATTCATTAAAATATTCTCTGCGCTCTGAATGACCTAGCACTACATATTCAATTCCTACAGATTGTAAAATTTCTACCGACACTTCGCCAGTATAGGCACCGCTTTTTCTATTAGAACAATTTTGCGCTGCAACAAACACATTATTTTTTCCTACTAATTTATTTACAGCCATTGGTAAATAAGGAAAAGGCACTGCAAAAACTACTTGTTGGTGTGCTTTTAACTCGTGTGGCTTCAATAAAATATCGGTTAACAATTGATCACCTTGTTGTAAGGTTAAATTCATTTTCCAATTTGCTGCTGCAATTTTTTTTCTCATGCTATTGTAAATTTCTAGTTGATTATTTGATATTAATGAATCTGTTGGAATAGGGTTTGTAAAACTACCGTTTCTTGTTCGGTTAAAAAATCTTGCTTTAATTTTTTCCAATTATCAATGGCGTATAATGCTTTTTTAAAATCATATTTTCCCGACTCTATCCCCCAACTAAAATTATCAATAATGGTTGGTAATAAGCCTGCACCAAAAACATTACAACTCACACCAATAATCGTTCCTGTATTGATAGATGTATTAATAGCAATACGAGAATAATCGCCCATTATTACACCACATTTTTGCGAAACAATTTGGTAATTATTAGTGGCAAAATTCCAAACCTTTACATCACCTGCCGTATTTTTTACATTACTATTGGTAGCACCTGCACCAATATTGCACCATTCGCCAATTACAGCATCGCCCAAATAACCATCGTGTGCTTTATTGGTATGTCCCATTATAACTGCATTTTTTATTTCGCCTCCACCCATACACGAAGGCCCTAAACTTGTTGCGCCATATACCCTACTGTTCATTTTCAACACCGAATTTTCTCCTAACGAAAAAGGTCCACGAATACAAGTGCCTTCCATTACTTCGGCATCCTTTGCAATATAAATAGGTCCTGTACTTGCATTGAGTGTACAAAATTCCAACTTCGATCCTTCCTCAATAAAAATTTCAGGTGCATTTATTAAATTAACAGTGGTAGAAATTTTTTGAGAGATACGACCCTTGGTAACCAAAGAAAAATCTGCTCTAATAAAACAATCATTCCATAGCATAATTTCCCACGGATGTTTGATTCGTTGTATAGTGTCAATTTTAATTTGCGTTTTAAAATTAGAAAGGCTTGCTTTAAAATCTTTTGAAGCAAGCTCTAAGTTTCCGGCAACCAATCCTATCTCATCAACCAAACAAGTATCTGGCGCTAATGCTACAATGCTGGCTAATAAAGTATCGTCTAATACTATGGCTGCATCAACCCATATATGACGCTCATTAGGTATTGAAGGATATAAGTTTTGTAAGTAATTACTAGTATGAATAAATACTTCTTGAGAACTGCTTAAAGCCCATCTTTCTTGGATCGATAAAATTCCAAAACGCAATGCGGCGATTGCTTTGGTGTACGTTAAGGGAAACAGGTGATTTCGATTCGAATTATCAAACAGTACAATTGACATTGGGCAAAATTAACTGAATATTCTAGAAAATGACACGAATCAAGCCCTAAGAATAGCGCAGAATGATAAAATAATACTCAATTGTTTGTTAACTTGCAGCCCTAATTCATCAAAGTAATTAATATGAGCTTAGGATACTTTTCATACCCTTTACCAGTAAATGAACCAGTTTTAAACTATGCACCAGGAAGTGCTGAAAGACTTGCTTTAAAAAATGCAATAGCAGATTTAAAGAAAAAGCCCTTAGATATTCCCATGTATATTGGCGGAAAAGCCATTAGAACAGGCAATAAACACGAAATCCATCCACCACATGAATTGAGTTTTACGCTCGGTTCTTTTCATGCTGGAGAAGAAAAACATGTGCATCAAGCAATTGATGCAGCACTAAAAGCAAAAGATGCTTGGGCAAATATGAGTTGGGAAAACAGGGCTAATATCTTTTTAAAAGCCGCTGATTTATTGGCTACAAAATACCGTTTCTATATTAATGCTGCCACTATGTTGGGGCAAAGTAAAAATGCATATCAAGCAGAAATTGATGCGTCTTGCGAATTCATTGATTTTTTAAGATTCAATGTGCATTTTTTAAGTAAAATCTACCAAGAACAACCTATCTCTAGTCCAGGAATGCACAACAGACTAGAATGGCGCCCATTAGAAGGATTTGTTTTAGCCATCACTCCATTTAATTTTACTGCTATTGGTGGAAACCTTCCTACATCGGCCGCTATGTGTGGCAATACTGTTGTTTGGAAACCCGCCAATACACAAATATATTCTGCGCAATTAATTATGCGAATATTGAAAGAAGCTGGCTTACCAGACGGTGTTATCAATTTAATTTATGTTGATGGGCCAACTATTGGTAAGGTTTGCTTTGCGCACCGCGAATTTGCAGGTGTGCATTTTACAGGATCTACCGGTGTATTTAATGGTATGTGGAAAGTAATTGGCGAAAACGTAGGCAATTATCGTTCTTATCCGCGTATAGTTGGTGAAACAGGCGGAAAAGATTTTGTTATTGCGCATAAGTCTGCTAATGTAGACGCAGTGGTTACGGCATTAGCACGTGGTGCTTTTGAATACCAAGGTCAAAAATGTTCTGCTGCTTCAAGGGCGTATATTCCTAGTAATATGGCCGAAGAAGTAAAAACAAAATTAAAAGCCGCTTTATTGTCTATGAAAATGGGAACGGTAGAAGATTTTAGCAATTTCATTAATGCTGTAATTGACGAAAAATCATTTAATAATATTGCCAAGTACATCAACAAAGCAAAAACCGATAAAAAAGCCAGCATTTTAGTGGGCGGAAATTTCAGCAAATCGAAAGGCTATTTTGTTGAGCCAACGGTAATTGTTACCAAAGACCCTAAATACACCACTATGTGCGAAGAGATTTTTGGACCAGTATTAACCATGTATGTGTACGATGCAGAAAAATTTGAAGCGACATTAGAATTACTAGATAACACTTCGACTTACGCCTTAACTGGTGCAATATTAGCGCAAGATAGAGCCGCTGTTGAATTGGCAACCAATAAGTTACGTAATTCTGCCGGAAACTTTTATATCAATGACAAACCGACTGGTGCTGTTGTTGGTCAACAACCTTTTGGCGGCGCGCGCGCTTCTGGAACCAATGATAAAGCAGGCAGTCAGTTAAATTTATACCGCTGGTTGAGTGCTCGAACTATTAAAGAAACCTTTAATCCGCCAACCGATTACCGTTATGCGTTTTTAAAGGAAGCTTAGATGTGATTAATAAATTTTAGTAAAATTGTGGATGATACGAATTTATGTATTCACTTAATCTACACATGACTGCTATATTAGCCGATAAACCCTATATTTGCCCCTCAAAATTTTCATTTAGTGTCAACGAAATTTTCAAAAGAAACTTATCTCTACTGGTACGAATTGATGCAATTGATTCGTCAGTTTGAATTGAAATCGGAAGAAATGTACAAAATGGCTGGAAAAATCCGCGGATTCTTTCATGCTTATATTGGACAAGAAGCCATAGCTGCAGGCTGTATGACGGCCACTCAACAGGGTGATCCTTTCATTACCGCTTACAGAGACCATGGTTTGGCTTTAGCAAAAGGCGTTTCTGCCAACTCTTGTATGGCTGAATTATATGGTAAAGCAACTGGTTGTGCCAAAGGAAAAGGTGGAAGTATGCACTTTTTCAGCTTAGAACACCGCTTTTTTGGTGGTCATGGTATTGTTGGTGCACAAATTGGTACAGGTACAGGACTAGCTTTTGCAGAAAAGTATAAGGGAACAGACAATGTAGTGCTTTGTTATTTTGGAGATGGCGCCGCCCGTCAAGGGATGTTGCACGAAGCATTCAATTTGGCTATGACTTGGAAATTGCCAGTTATTTTCATTTGCGAAAATAATAATTACGCCATGGGTACCTCTATTGAACGTACTAGTAATGTGGTGGATATTTATAAATTAGCCGATGCTTACGAAATGCCAGCAGATAAAATTGATGGTATGACTGCAGAAGCCGTACACGAAGGCGTTGCACGTGCTGTAAAACGCGCAAGAGAAGGCGATGGCCCTACTTTATTAGAATTAAAAACATACCGATACAAAGGACACTCTGTTTCTGATCCTCAGAAATACAGATCCAAAGAAGAGGTTGACGAATACAAAGACCAAGATCCTATCAACAAAGTAAGAAACACCATTCTTACCAATGGATTTGGTACAGAGGCTGACCTTAAAGCAATTGATGATAGAATTGATGCCATTGTACAAGAAAGCGTTAAGTTCGCAGAAGAAAGCCCTTGGCCAGATGATAGCGAAGTTTACAAAGACGTTTATATTGACCAAAACTACCCTTTCATTGTTGATTAATTTTTATAGAACACATTTCAAAATAGAATTATGAGTGAACACCAAAATGCACATACAGAACAACATGATAGCGCAGCTAAATTGCTTCATTTCTGGCAAAAAAATCAAAAGACAATTTATACTCTAGTAATTGCCATCATTGTTATTGGCGGCGGTTGGTTTGGCTATAACACTTATATTTTAAAACCAAAAGAAGACAAAGCAGCTGATGCCATTGCGCAGATTCAAATGTACTTTAGGGTTGATTCGTCTAATTTAGTATTAAATGGCGACGGTCAAAACAAAGGCGCTTTGTACATCATTAACAATTATGGTGGTACCAAAACTGCCAACCTTGCTAAATTTTATGCGGGTGTTAGTTATTTACATTTAGGTAATTTTAGTAATGCAGTTAAGTACTTAAAAGATTTCTCTACTGATGCTAAACAAATTCAATTGTTGGCCTTGGGAAATTTAGGAGATGCTTATGCAGAATTAAATCAAAAAGACGATGCTATTGCTACTTATAAAAAAGCAGGTACTATTTTTGAAAATGACGAAGCTAATTCGGCCGAATATTTATTTAGAGCGGCTTTACTTTCTGAAACAATTGGTAAAACAAAAGAAGCTTTAGAAATATACAAAGATTTGAAAACTAAATATCCTAAAACAGACAAAGGTTTTCAAGCAGATAAATACATCTATCGCTTAAGCGTTGAAAAAAATTAACTGGTAACAAAATATGGCTACCAAAGGAAATACAGACTTACACAAAGGCATCCCTACAATTAAGGATGCCTTTGTTGTTATAGTTAAAACAGAATGGAATGCGGCTATCATTAATAAGTTAGAAGCTGGTGCTAAAAAAATATTAAAGGCAAGTGGTGTAAACTTTAAAACGCTTATAGTACCTGGTGCATTTGAAATTCCTTTTGCAGTTAAAAATCATTACGCCTATTGTAAAACAGTACCTGATGCTTATATTACGTTAGGAACCATCATAAGAGGCGATACACCACATTTTGATTATGTATGTAAGGCAGTTACTGATGGCGTGTTACAATTGAATTTATCCTTAGATGTGCCCGTAATATTTGGTGTACTCACAGTAGAAAATGAACAACAAGCAAAAGAACGTATTGGCGGTGTTCACGGAAACAAAGGAGAAGAATCGGCGATTACTGCTGTAAAAATGATTGCCTTAAATAGAAAATTGAAATAACTTTAAAACTTCCTCCCCCAATAAATGAAAGTACAAATATTCATACCCTGTTTTATAGACCAAATATATCCTACTATAGGATTTGATATGGTAAAAGTGTTGGAAAAAGCAGGATGTGAAGTTATATATAATGCCCAACAAACCTGTTGTGGCCAGCCTGCATTTAATGCTGGTTTTTGGGGTGAGTCTAAAGAAGTTTGTACCAAATTTTTAGACGATTTTGAAGGAGCAGAATATATTGTTGCACCAAGTGCTAGTTGTATAGGATTTGTACGGAATTATTATGCTAAAATTTTTGATAACTCTGCGCATTTACAAAAAGCCAAAAAAATTAAAGAACGTGTTTTTGAACTTTCTGAATTTTTAATACAGATTTTAAAAATAGAAGATTTGGGTGCAAGCTTTACAGGCAAAGCAACTTATCACGATAGTTGTGCTGGATTAAGAGAATGTAATATCAAATCTGAACCGCGACAATTATTAGCCAATGTAGCAGGATTAGAAATTGTTGAAATGCAAGATGTAGAAACCTGTTGTGGCTTTGGCGGCACATTTGCTGTTAAATTCGATCCTATGGGTAAATTACCCGGCAAAGAAAAACGTTGTCCATTAGATCTCAAGATCGAAGAAGAATTCGATGGCGGCAGTTATGTTCGACGACTCGTGACTTACGCGTCCGAGCACCATTAAAAGTGCTGCATTTAGCAGAAGTACTAGCGAGTGGTTATTAATAATCAGCCAACTTAATTAAAAAAAATATAATCATTTTTCTATGGCATACTGGTTAATTAAATCTGAACCATTTAAATATAGTTGGGACAAATTTGTAGAAGATGGCCAAACTTTTTGGGATGGTGTTCGCAACTATGGCGCTAGAAATAATTTACGCTCCATGAAAAAAGGCGACCTCGCTTTTTGGTACCATAGCAATGAAGGAATGGAAATTGTAGGTATTGCAAAAGTGGTAAAAGAATCTTACCAAGATCCTACTACCCCAGATCCAGCATGGTTGGTGGTTGATTTTAAACCACTCAAAAAATTAAAAACGCCTGTTTCATTGGCTACCATAAAAAACGACCCTCGCTTAACAGATATGGATCTGGTTCGTTTAGGTCGATTGTCTGTACAAACCGTAAAAGAAGCCGAATGGAAAATAGTGATGGAATTAGCCAACACTAAATAATAATTATTTCGAAACTTCTATTACCAAATTAGCAGATTTTAAATTACTAGCACTCGCTACTATATTAATTTTTCCTGTTGTAGTATTTGCTTTTACAATAGCAATACACCTGCCTTTATAAGAAAATCTTTTGTTAGATAAAAAGGATTCTGTTGCTGTTAAATCGCCATTATCGGCACCTGCTAAAACACCTGCACCGGTTACATTAAATTCAATTTGATTGTCGGCATTTAAGCATTCTACATTGTTTTCGTCAACAATGGTAGCCGTGATATAACATACATCATCCCAAGTATTTCCAACTGTTTTCTTTTCGGTAGATAAAATAATTTTTGCAGGTGCTCCAGCTGTTTTTAACACCTGTGTAGCTACTATTTTTCCATTATTTTTTCCAACCGTTTTTAATATCCCTGTATGAAATGTAAACGACCAACCTCTTGGTGAGGCATTATCTGCTGGTCTTGGTTTAATTCCTTGAGAAACATCATTTAAAAACAATTCTACTTCATCGCAGTTACTAAACACCTGTACTTTGGCTTCGTCGTAGGTATCAACATCTGTTGGAGACCAATCATTGATCCACTATCCTGCGCCTGCATTGCCTTCTTTACGAATAGTATACACCATTGGCTCATTACTCCACCAACTTTTGCGTTGATAACCTAAATGGCGTGCAAAACCGGTTCTATCTAATAAACCAGAACCGTGTACAACAGCAGGCCAGTCTGATTCACCAATATAATCAATGCCCGTCCACAAAAACTGACCAGCTATATAAGGATTGTCTCTAAACGGAATCCATGCGGCTTGCTCTGTTCTATTTTCTGTACCAATTTGTTTGAGTGTTGGCTTTTTTTCGTGTAAGGCCACTAGTTCGTTTTCGCGATAATTTTGTCCTACAATGTCCATGGTTTCTGCAAATCCATTTTCGTACACACGAGAAATTCCTGGACGAAATAGTGCCATTGTTACAGGTCTGGTACTATCTAATGAATGCACTAAGTCTTGTTGCATTTTATATTTTCTAAACCCAGTACTGTCATTTAAATTGTCATGAATTTCATTGCCAATACTATAAATTACAACAGAAGGATGGTTTCTATCACGTAACACTTGGTCTCTGGTATCACGCTCCCACCAATCGGTAAAATATAAATTGTATCCTTTGTCGGCACTAGATTTTTTGGCATTCCAAGTATCGAAAGTTTCATTCATTACTAGCATTCCTAATTGGTCGCAAAGGCTTAGAAACTCAGGCGCCACAGGATTATGTGAGGTTCTAATACCATTTACACCTAATTCTTTTAGTGCTAAAATTCTTTTCTCCCAAACACCTAATGGAACAGCCGAACCAAATGCGCCCCCATCGTGGTGTAAACAAACACCTTTTATTTTAACTGCATTTCCATTTAATAAAAATCCTTTTTCAGCATCAAATTGAATGGTTCTAATGCCAAAGATGGTTTTATAGGTGTCAATAATTTTATTACCCGCTTTAACAGTTACAATAGCAGTGTATTGATTTGTTTTTTCTAAAGACCAAAGTTGAGGTTGTGTAACACTAAGGTCTTGATCAACTATTTTTTGTTGTGCAGCTGCAATGGATAATTTTAATTGATTGTTGGATACAACCGAACCATTTGGTGCAATGATACTTGTTTCAATAACAATATTATTACTAGCAGTAGATTGATTTAATACTTGAATTTGTGTATGAACTGTTGCTTTGTCTGTACTTATATTAGGCGTTGTTACAAACACACCCCATTTGTCAATATGTGTAGTACCAGTACTAATTAATTTTACATGTCTATAAATACCAGATCCAGTATACCAACGTGAAGCTGGTTGCAAAGAATTATCTGCACGCACAGCTAACACGTTAGTTTTGTCTTTCCCAAAATTTAAATGTTTGGTTAATTCATACTGGAAGCTAATATATCCGTAAGGCCTTTTGCCTAAATGATAACCATTGATCCATACATCACTATTCATCATTACGCCATCAAACTCAATAAAAAATTGTTGGCTAGATTCGGTTGTATTTAACACAAATGATTTTCTATACCAACCAATACCAGTTTCTACATAACCACCACCCCTACCCGAAGTATTGGCTCTATTAAAAGGATATTCAATACTCCAGTCGTGTGGCACGTTTAAACTACGCCAAGATTTATCGTTAAAATTTGCAGCAGATGCTTGTGCAATATCTTGTTTAATAAACTTCCAGTCTGTATCAAAAGAAGTAATGGTTCTTTGCGCATTTGCAGAAAAGATAAAGCAAATACAAATTATCAGAAAAGTATAATTTTTATTAAAATTGTTCATGATTATTGAATATTATTATGAGTGTTTTATTAACTTTTAAATAAAATTTTTATCTTATTTAAATTTTATTTGAGATTTTTTTACGTTTATATTAAAAGATTATTTTATTTATTTTTGAGATTTTTTATTTACAATACGCTGTATTAAAAATTAAATCATTATTTATTTTAATCTTTCTTTTTGTTCAATTCCTCCTGCAGCTTGCTCTTGTTTTTTAATGGATATGCCAATGGAAGTATTATTAAATTTCCAATCTTTTGTAAATTCTAAAACGCCAATTTGTTTAGCAGTGATGCTGCAATTGGTAAATACAAAATTTTCTAATAATGATTTTTCGTACCCAGTACCTACTAATGCATTGTTACAATTGGTAGCCACTACATTATTAATATAAATATTTTTTGCATGAGGAATACCTTTTTCTGCTGGCAGAACCCTTTGTAGCATTGACTTCCAGTGTGCTGGTATAGAATCGTACACATATCCTTTTGGCAATTCAGAATAACTATACGCAGGATACCAATTTAAATTAAACTGAAAAGCATTGTTTACAGAATCAAGTGTTGAATTCTGAAAATAAATATCTTCAATGGTACCACCCCTGGTATAAGCCGATTTAATTCTCAAACCATTATCGGTATGTTTGGCGTATAAATCTGTTGCCAAAACATGTCTAATTCCGCCGGAGGTTTCGCTACCAAGTGTAACGAGCCCTGCCCCACGTTGTGCAATACATTTTCTAATAACAATATATTCTGTAGGGCGATTAACTCTTAGTCCATCCCAATCGCGTCCTGCTTTTAAACAAAAATTATCGTCATTACAATCAATATTGCAATTTTCAATTAAAGTATAAGTAGAAGAATCAATATCAATTCCATCTGTACTAGGTCCGCTTCCGTCTTCATTGTTTTTAATTACAACTCCATCAACGGTAATATGGTTTGAGTATAATAATTGAACAGTCCAAAAACCTGCATTTTTAAAAGTCACATCTTTAATAGTAATATTCGATGCATTTTGTACCAATAAAGTTCTTACGCGTTTTGAATCGTAATCAACAATCCAACGCAAGCCAATTTTATCGTAGTCTTTGCGCATTTTCCAATACTTATCCCAACAAAATTTACCCCTTGCATTTACCACACCAGCACCAGTTACGGCTGCATTTTTTACATCAATCAAATTAAACAGTGCAGCTGGCCATTTCATTTCAATGCCTGCAATACGCGTATCAATTTCTGGGTAATCTTTAAAATCGGTTGAACCCAGTATCGTAACAGATTTGTCTATGATTAATTGCACATTCGATTTAATAAATATCGAACCTGTAACATATACCCCAGGCTTAAAACGAACAATGCCCCCACCAGCAGCAGCACAAGCATCAATGCTTTTTTGAATTTGTTGGGTGATGGTTTTAGTAGTGTCTGTTATTGCGTCTACCAAAAACAATTTGGTTGCATTTGGAAACGATTTAGAACCAACTTGCGCTACCCAGTCTAGTTTTGGAGTGATAGATGTTTGTGCCTCAATGGAATAGGTAACAAGAAGGCACGCATAAGCGAACATTAATTTTCTAACAAACAATAACATACAACGGCATTTATACTGAATAATATGCCTAAACTAGGTTATATAACTATTAGAAGCATCCTGTTCTAACCTGTATGCTAAATCAACCAATTTATTTTATAAAACCCTTGACAATTTCTGTGAAAGCAATGGGCATTTCTTCCATTGGCACATGTCCAATATTGTGTAAAATACTTAGTTTACTGCCTTTAACATTTTGTTGAAATTCATAGGCATTTTCAACGGGAATTAGTTGGTCTTGATCGCCCCAAATAATTAGTGTTGGTATATTAATTTGATTAATTAATTCAGGCTGTTTTTCAAAGCCTTTTTTAAAGATGGTTAATGCTGCGTTACGATTACCTGCACTAATAGCCATATCATGAAATCTTTCTACTTGTGCATCAGTTACTATATTCTTATTAAAATAAATTCCTTCTAAACTTTTTCTTACCAAAATCTTTGGCGTAACATACAGCAATAAATTATTTATAATAGGAGTTGAAGCAATTTTAAACCCAAGTGATCCTTTGGCATTTTTATTAGAATAACCAGCAGCATCAACTAATATCAATTGGGCCAATTTATTAGGCTGGGCCAAACTATAATGCCAAGCAATTGCTCCACCTAATGAATTCCCTGCTATTATGCATTTATTAATGTGTAAATTATTTAAGAAAGAATCTAAAAATTGGTTGTAAAAAGCAAAGCTATAATCGTTGTTTAAGTTTGGGCCAGTTAATCCAAATGCAGGTAAATCAAGGCTAATTAATCTTTTTTTATCCTTTAATAATAATACCACACTGTCCCAAGTATTTAAAGAACTAGACATGCCATGCAATAATATCATAGGCAAACTATCTGTTGCAACACCTTCGTCGCGGTAATGCACTTGCATACCCATCAAAGGCATAAATGCAGAAGAACTATTGGTATACAAGGGTTTTAGGCTGGCAACTGATTTGTCTTTTTCAACTAGAAAGGCCAATAAAACAACAATAATAACAAGGATTGAACCTAGTAAGTAGCCAATTGCTTTCAGCATTTTTTTCATATAATGAAATTTATAAATCTAGTGTGAAATAATTAAAAGATGTGTAAGCCGCGAAATTAACTAGAATATAATTGTAGCCATATTATTATTTTTAATTTAACTTTCAAATAATACAACACTCATTGTTTGTAATAAATATTAAACAATCGCTATGCATTTATACAATACTACCAACGGAATTTACTTAGAAAAACAAGACTTATTTTATTTAATAGATACACACCACTGGGATGAACTAATTAATACAAACAATTTGCATACCTATTTACAAACGCTAGAATTTACTACCAGCCCAATTAATAAAGAAGCTTTTAGGCAATTGACTATTTTACCCCCCATACAGCAACAAGAAATTTGGGCGGCAGGTGTTACTTATTTAAGAAGTAGAGAAGCCAGAATGGAAGAGTCTAAAACTAGTGGTGGCGCAGATTTTTATGCTAAGGTTTATGATGCAGCGCGTCCTGAATTATTTTTTAAATCAACTGCAGCCAGATGTGTTGGAACCAATGCCAATGTAAATATTCGCAAAGATGCCAACTGGAATGTTCCTGAACCAGAGCTTACTTTATTTGCAAATGCCTCAGGAAAAATAGTAGGTTATACCATTGGAAATGATATGAGTTCAAGAGATATTGAAGGCGAAAATCCATTGTATTTACCACAAGCAAAATGTTATGAAAAATCTGCTGCCATTGGGCCTTGCTTATATGTGCCAGAAAACCCAATCAATCCCGATGCCAAAATAAATATGCAAATATTTAGATCAGAGGCAACATTGTTTAGTGGTCAAATTTCCATCAACCAAATGAAAAGAACGCACCAAGAACTGATCCATTATTTGTTTAGATCAATGGATTTTCCAAACGGCGTGTATTTAATGACAGGTACTTGTTTGGTTCCTCCTAATGAGTTTACGCTGGCAG
>JAPLEL010000041.1:0-4762 GCA_026391415.1 Bacteroidota bacterium | reverse complement strand
GGCAGTTGGAGACCGCATTAGCATTTCTATTGCAGAAATTGGCGTTTTAACAAATACTGTTGCATTGAAATAATTGGCCGAAAAGAATCTTTAATCTTTTCCTAACAAGTACAATGGTAATCTTGCAATAAATACACCAGCATGAAAAAATGGTTTTTTAGTTTTTCAATACTCTTTTTTGGAGCCAATTCATTGTATGCACAATTGAGTGAAAACTTGCTAGACCTTAAATCCTATATTGAATCTCAAAAAAATATCCAACTAGATTCTATTCCTTTTTTGTCGATTTACCATAACAAAGAATTACACTATTTATACCCGCTGTATAATGCATTTCATCAAACAAATAAATTACAAGCCGCTGTTGGCAATGGACAATACTTGCTCGATTTAGGCGTCAGTGCTGCATTTACTGGTGATTATGCCAGTGTTTTGGCCATAGAAAAAATTGGCTACGAAGGTCAATTATCAGATTCCATTAAAAAAGATATTGTTGCACATCCTAACTTATTTGATGGCATCATATTAACCGATGCAAAAAAATACATTCGAGAAAATATTAAAAATCAAAAAATTGTAATGATTAACGAGTTGCCTAACAAACCGCAACACCGTGCATTTACAGCATCATTACTAGCTGAATTTTATGAACAAGGATTTCGTTACTTGGCAATGGAAACGCTTAATCCTTACAGCAATGGTTCATTAAAGCAAATTAATATGCTTTCGGGGCATTATACCTGCGAACCAATTGGTGGCGAACTGGCTAGAAAAGCATTAGCCATAGGATTTAGTTTGGTGGCATACGAAGACACTTCTTTTAATCATACCCCCAATAAAAAAATGTATGCCCAAGCACAAAATATTTATACGATTTTACAAAAAGATCCTAAAGCAAAAATACTAGTACAGGCCGAGGGAACACATAATGAAGAAGGCGCAAGGTCTGAGAATGCCATACCTATGGCTGCTTATTTTAAAATTGTTTCAGGCATTGATCCATTAACTATTGATCAAACAGGCATGACAGAAGGAAGTAATCATGCATACGGTGCCGCTATTTATGATTTTTACACTAAAAGATTTGCCATTAATACTTCGGTTGTTTGTTTAAAAGATAATAAATGCAAAGATATTTTTGATGAAAATTTATGTGACATTTATATTGTGCACCCTCCTACTAAATTTAAAAATGGACGTGCCAATTGGAATAGCATGAATGGATTAAGAAATGAAACTGCTATTCAACCAATTTATCAATCACTGTTTTTTGTACAAGCTTATTACACCAAAGAATACAACGAAAAATATGTAGGAAAATTAGTTCCTGCCGATCAAACCTATATTAATGCACAAGATGGTTATTACTATCTCTATTTACAAAAAGGCCATTACCAATTAGTCTATCGCGATAAGCAATATAAAATTCTTGGCACTAAAGTTTTGGTGGTTGAATAATTATTATTTAAAAAAGATATAGGCAATAAAAATAGCGCAAATCACACCAATAATATCTGCTAAAACACCTGCCCAAATTGCATAACGTACTTTTTTAATTCCCACACTTCCAAAATACAAGGCTATTATATAAAAAGTAGTATCTGCAGATCCCTGAAACGTAGATGCCAGTTGACCTATAAAGCTATCGGCACCATGGGTTTTAAATACATCTAACATTAATCCTCTGGCACCACCGCCGCTAAATGGACGCATAATGGCTACTGGTAATGCGGGTACAAATTCACCTGTAATTCCTAATTGTACAAAGGACCAAGTAATCCCTTGAATGATTGCATCCAATGCACCACTATCTCTAAATACCCTAATAGCCACCAACATTCCTACCAAGTAAGGAATGATTTTTACAATCGTTTCAAATCCTTGTTTGGCGCCATCAATAAAAGCATCAAATACATTTATTTTTTTAATAAATCCTACAATAATAAAGGATGCAATAATGATAAATAAAATCAAATTGCCTAGTACATTACTAAAAGTTTCCTTGGTTAATAAAACCGGAGTAGCAAAACTTTTTTGCGAAGGCAAGGAATAAATAAAAGAAGCAAATAAAAATATAGTGGTAATAATTCCTGCCAACCAAAACACCAATACTTTATCGAATTTTAATTTTTGGTACATGGCAGTAATTAATATACTAGCAATTGTTGCAATTGTTGTAGCCAACATTAAAGGCACAAAAACACTCGTAGGGTTTGAACTTCCGCCACTTGCTCGGTAAGCAATAATTGACAAGGGAATTAGTGTTAAACCACTTGTATGAAGCACTAAAAACATGATCTGTGCATTACTAGCCGACTCTTTGTTAGGGTTTAATGTTTGCAAACTTTCCATGGCTTTTAATCCAAAAGGGGTTGCTGCATTGTCTAATCCTAGCAAATTGGCGCTAAAATTCATGACCATCTGCCCCATTGCCGGATGCTTTTCGGGCACTTCGGGAAATAGTCTTTTCATAAAAGGATTTAGTATTCTAGCCAAAAAATTAATAGCACCCGCTTTTTCACCAATATTCATTAAACCCATAAAAAAGGTCATCACTCCTATTAAAGGCAGTCCAATATCCATTACAGATGATTTAGACGCATCAAAAATGCCTTCCACTAGTTTTTTAAAGATTTCATAGTCTTGGAATACAATTAGCTTGAATAAAGCAATGACTAATCCTATCACAAAAAACAAAATCCAAACATAATTCAAGGCCATAATTGCAATTTATTGTGTGAAAATACCGATTTCAAGTTTTGATTCCTAAACTTGCAGGGCAAATCTATCGTCAACCGGCATTTCAAGCTATATTTACGGCTCAAATTTTTTCGATATGGCATTTCAAGCAGGAATTGTGGGATTACCCAATGTAGGAAAATCAACCCTTTTTAATGCAGTTAGCATTAGTGCAAAAGCGCAAGCTAGCAATTATCGTTTCTGTACCATAGAACCCAATGTGGGCTTGGTTGACGTACCAGACGAGCGTATGGCTAAATTAGCCGAATTGGTGCTTCCAAACAGAACCGTTCCTACCCAATTAGAAATAGTGGATATTGCCGGATTGGTTCGTGGCGCAAGCAAAGGCGAAGGTTTGGGTAATAAATTCTTGGCCAATATTCGCGAAGTAGATGCGATTATTCATGTAGTGCGTTGTTTTGAAGACGAAAATGTGTTGCGCGAAGAAGGAGCTATTAATCCAGTAAGCGATAAAGAAATTATTGATACAGAATTGCAACTGAAAGATTTGGATAGTGTTGAACGCAAATGGAGCCGAGTAGAAAAACTAGCAAGGGTTGGCAGCGATACAAAAGCAAAAGCAGAATTTGAAGTGCTCAATCGTTGTAAACTACATTTAGAAAAAGGTAAAAGCATTCATTCATTAGGATTAAGTAAAGAAGATAAGGCAGTTGTTGCAGATCTTTTTTTATTGACTGATAAGCCTGTTTTATATGTTGCCAATGTAGAAGAAGCAAGTATGCATACAGGTAATAAATTTTCAGAAATGCTCAAAGCGGCTGTTACTGCAGAAGGTGCAGAAATGATTGTGATGTGTAATAATATTGAAGCGCAAATTGCCGAGATGGAAGCCGAAGACGACAAGCTAATGTTCATGGAAGAATATAAAATGACCGAGCCCGCTTTAAATCGATTAATTAGAACTGCTTATAAATTATTAAACTTAGATACCTATTTTACAGCAGGTGTACAAGAGGTTCGCGCATGGACAATTCACAAAGGATGGAAAGCGCCACAAGCTGCAAGTGTTATTCATACCGATTTTGAAAAAGGGTTTATTAAGGCCGAAGTAATTGCCTACGAAGACTTTGTAAAATATGGCAGTGAAGCGGCTTGCAGAGAAAATGGTCGTTTACGTATTGAAGGCAAAGAATATATTGTAAAAGACGGCGATGTAATGCATTTTAGATTTAATGTATAAAAATTATCTGATGAATAAACTAGCCTTGTTATTGATAGGGATGTTTTTGTTTGCATCCTGTAATAATAACAATCAAACCGAAAGCACCACTACTACAAGTGCTATTGCTGCGCCTATTAATTTAAGTTATACTGTTTTAAATATTTATCCGCACGATACAAGTTCATTTACCGAAGGTTTAGTTTGGTTAGATGGGCAATTATTAGAAAGCACCGGACAAAAAGGTCAAAGCAAATTATTGCAAATCAAATTGGCGAACGGTAAATCAGAAAAAAGTGTTTCACTATCCCCAGAATATTTTGGAGAAGGCATAAGTGTTATCAATAATAAAATTTATCAATTAACCTGGCAAGAACACAAAGTATTTGTGTACGATATGAATTTTAAAAAACTCCCCCAAGAGTTTGAATGGCCATACGAAGGATGGGGAATGACTACCGATGGAAAGTATTTAATTATAGATACAGGAGGTAGCAATATTTATTTTGTAAATCCCGAAACCTTTAAAATTGAACGCACATTGGGTGTTGTGAACAACAACGGATATGTATCAATGATTAATGAGTTGGAATATGTAGATGGCTATTTATATGGTAATATTTTTGAAACCAATTCTATCATTAAAATTAATGGGCAAACTGGTTTAGTAGAAGCTATTGCAGACCTAACCGATATCTTAAAAAAGAACCACCAACCAGATACTTCAGATAGTAATGTACTTAATGGAATTGCTTATAATCCAGCAACAAAAACATTTTATGTAACTGGAAAAAACTGGCCTTCTTTGTTTGAAATAAAATTTAACTAGCCTTATTTTTTACT
>JAPLEL010000291.1 GCA_026391415.1 Bacteroidota bacterium | reverse complement strand
CATTGTTCAATTATAAAAGCTTTTTAAGCGATTAATAAGGCATTTTGTCTTTAAACCACACCACAAATAGGCGGAGGTTTGGGTATTTAATTTTATAAAAAAACATGAGATATCAAATACCCAACGATGAGCAAGAACGATTAAACCAACTGAATGATTGGTTTACCCAAATGCTATGTTCAGAAGATTATTACGACGATGAAAAATGGATATCTATAAGGCTAAACCTTGCAAAATGGAAAGAAAAAGGGTTTGGTTTTAGACAAGAGAACAATGGACAGTTTTCTACACTAAACTTAGAGGAACAAACTATAGTTTATAGGATTTATAATTATTTGAGTGAAGTGCTGCTGTTTGAAGCAGGCATAAAAGAAGCAGTAATATATAGATCTAAATGCTGTATATAGTTTTTGTAAGAGCGAGAGCTTTGAGGTGATAGTGAGTGGTTATTTATCAACAGAAAAGCAAAGAACTGGCAGATATTTGGAAAATCCACGCAAATTGACCCCCTAATACCGGCGTAAACTGACCCCCTTTCGCCAGCACAATGTGACCCCCTTGTAACGGCACAAATTGACCCCCTAAATATTGGTAACAGAATTAGTTGTTTTAGAAGCAAAAAAGGCTGAGGTTCTTGGTTCATCAAGCCTTCTTTTCATGTCTAATAAAACAATTGAGATGTTTACAATACGCCAGATTCTAAGACTTTACGCCTCAGGGAAAGGAACAAAATCAATAAGCCAATCTACAGGCATTGCTCGCAACACGATTAAAAAGTACTTGTACCGCTATGTGTTGTCAGAAAAGACGATGGAGCAAATTGAGAAGATGAGTGATGCAGAGATGTCACGTTTATTTTTAATTAAAGAGCCTATAAAGACAATCAATAAGCGGGTAACTGACTTAGAACCGATGTTGTCTGAGTATGCTGCAATGCTTAAGAAAAGAGGGATTACTAAGGGAAAGGTGTTTGAAGTATATGCAGCAAAACACCCCGATGGATTTAGAAGCTCCTCATTTATAGTACGCCTCAACACTTACATGCAGGCAAGTAAGCCATCCTTAAAGATGACGCATGTAGCAGGCGATAAAATGTTTGTAGACTTTACAGGACAAAAATTACATTTAGTAGATGCAGTTACTGGTGAGATTATTGACCTGGAGGTTTTTGTAGCCATTCTTGGTTGCAGTCAACTCACTTTTGTAATGGCCGTTCACTCACAATGCAAAGAAGATTTTATTCTTGGATGTGAACGTGCATTGCATTTTTTTGGTGGTGTACCACAAGCGATAGTTCCTGATAATTTAAAGTCTGCTGTGACCAAAGCCAGCAAATATGAAGCCCAACTCAATGATACTTTTGCTGCTTTTGCAGAGCATTACCACACGTTTGGATATCCTACTAGAACGTATAGACCCAAGGATAAAGCATTGGTAGAAGGTGCTGTAAAAATCAGTTACACCACTATATTCTCTAAGATTGATCAAAATGTCTATCACAAAATTGATGAGATAAATAAAGACATACTTGTACATCTTGAAGTGCACAATGATGCGAAGCTCACTGGTGAGAACTATAGCCGGATGCAACAGTTTATTGCAATAGAAAAGCAAACACTAAAACCACTTAATCCCTATTTGTTCGAGCCTACAACGGTTCAAATGTCCACGGTAAACAAATATGGACATGTAATGCTGAGTGTCGATAAACGTTTTTACAGTGTACCCTACAAACTAATCGGCAAGCGATTGAAAATAAAATATACTACCACTCAATTACACGTGTATGATGCGCATGAGATTGTAGCGGTACATAATAGATATATGGGTACAGAGACTAAGTACATTACCATACAAGACCACCTAGCCTCGCACCATAAATATGCGACAGACTGGAACCCACAGAAATTTATGACTACCGCCAATGCAATCGGAGCAGTTGTTGCTCATTATATTGCAAAGATATTAGCCAGAGAAGTTTATCCGGAACAAAGCTATAGATCCTGTTCTGGCGTATTAAACTTTGCCAAACGAGTGGGTAACACTAGACTCATCAACGCTTGTAAACGAGCAGACAGTTATGGTATTTACAACTATGGCATCATTGATCAAATACTTCGATCAAAAGCAGATGCTATCCAAATCGAAGATGAGATACCAACAACAGAAATGCCCACGCATGAAAACGTTCGTGGCGCAGATTACTATGAATAATTTTTTATCACTAACCAATACAAACAAAACAAATGAACAAAGACACGTTAAAGAAAATGAGTGACATGCGTCTGTATGGCATGCAAACTGCGTTTAAAACTTTTGTAGAGATACCCCCTGCAGTAAACTTTACCAATGATGAGATGGCGCAGTATTTAATCCAAAACGAATGGGATGATCGCAAGCATCGTTCATTACAACGTAACATCAAAACAGCTAAGTTCCGTTATATAGCAGATGTAGATGGGATTGATTTTAGTAACACAAGAGAACTAGATAAAAACCAGATAGACCGATTGTTTACTTGCGAGTTTATTAAAAAGGGACAGGATGTTTTTATCACGGGTAGCACAGGTACAGGCAAAAGTTATTTAGCTTCTGCTATTGGACGCCAGGCTTGCTTATTTGGTTTTAAAGTCTACTATACCAATACCGCTAAATTACTATCAATTTTAAAGATGGCAAAAGCAGATGGCTCACATATAAGGGAGTTGGCTAGAATAGAAAAACAAGACCTGTTAATACTAGATGACTTTGGTATACAGTCTTTTGATGCAAGTGGCAGGGCATTGATGATGGACATAGTAGAAGACAGGCATGGCAAACGCAGTACCCTTATTGCTTCGCAGGTTCCTGTGAAAAACTGGTATGATGTTATTGGTGAACAAACCGTTGCCGACGCTATACTAGACAGGTTGGTTCATCAATCTGTTCGTGTTGAATTAAAAGGCGAATCATTACGAAAACTAAAGAAAGAAAATAACGCAGAAGAAACCGAGAAAATTAATTAATCAAAATAGACAGAAAAAATCCTACGTTTGAAAAGCAAAAGCAACTAGTTCTTTACCATTTTTTAGGCCATCAATTTAACCCGTTTTAAAAAAGAATTTTTAGGGGGTCACATTGTGCTGGCGAAAGGGGGTCAGTTTTGCCGGTATTTACAATCTACTAGAAAATTATAAAAATTTAGAAAAATATTGTTTTTTCTATTTTGTTGTTTTGCAAACAGACAAAGAGCGATCTTTTTTTATCGAAAACTTTAAGGATGAATATGTTAAAAATATATTAATAGATATAAGTAATTTATTTATTCAATATCCCATCAAGTCTCAAGAAATCAAAGATTTCATGAGTCGATATTTGATACTAGATGAAAAAAATCAAACTATAGTTAACGAATATCAGTTGTCTTTTTTAAGAAGCATAAATAGTGAATTTAATTTTAACGGCAAGAGTCTTCATTACGATGCAGTAGTAAAAAACAATACCAGTTTCTCTTTCATTGCACCACAAACAGAACTAAAAAAGGATTTGCTATATATGGATTTATATTTTGAAGCCAATAAAGAAAAAATGAATAAACAAGAAAGAGATGAGTTTATGTTTAAGAGAGTGCTAAAGGCCTCGTTTGGTTAATAAATCCGGAATCATCAGAATTTGGAAAATATTTTTCTATAAAAATGTCACAAAGCTCTTTTTTCTGACTTTATATAAGTGAACTTAAAATTTCATTTATATGGATAACTCAAGCCTGATTGAAGAAAACGAGCAAATCATACCAGAAGAAACTAAGAATCTATGTGCCTTGGTAGAGGTTTTATTGAATAAGGCAAAAGGAAAAGACCTAAAGTTTTCATTCCTAAAATTGAATGAAAAATACTTTACAGAGTTAAACAGCTTCTTCGAAACCACCTCCACGGAAACACTCATACTAATTCCAATTATTGCCAACAAAATATTGGACAAAAAAAATGTTGATGCATCCCATATCATGGAATGGCTAAATAGTGGAATATCAAGTGCTCCAACTATTCATAGTGTACTACAGTCGCTTATTAGAAAGGGTCTTATTAGAAGAAAACTAACACTATGGCGTAAAGAATCTAATGGATATCAACTTGCAGACTCAATTGAAAAGGCAATTCTTTCTGGCGACAAATCAATTGTAAGGCAGAATAAAGAAAAAAGCTTTGAGGCATTTTTAGAGCAATATGGGTTGTTGTATCAAGAGATGGAAGACGATGATATCTTTCATGAAGATTTCAAAATAGAAGTCTTTAATTTATGGGAAGAAAATAAAGAAATTTCTTTTTTGAAGTGGTTGTCGCAATTTAAACTATTGATCGAAGACAAGATTATCCTTGCAACAATGGTACATTATCATTTGGTCTTAAATAAGGAAGATATCTCTGTTGATAATATCATTGATGAATTTGAAAAAAAGCATACTGCCAAACACAAGCTTAAAGCAAGTTTTGGAGAGGGTACTAATATGTTGCTAACCTGCAATCTTATAAAATATACAAATCAATATTTTGCATCGCTTGATAGTATGGCTTTAGCTGATATTGTGTTGGAGAACATTTCTGGTGAACAAATCAAAAAAACGAAACAAAAAAAGTTGGTCCTAAAAAGAGGCACGCTCTTGATGCCAGAACAAATTAATGAAGAAAAACTATATTATAAAGCTGAACAGGAAAAGCAGATTAGTAATATCGAAAATTTACTACAACCAGATAAATACGATTCTGTAAAGAAAGAACTGAAGGAAAACGGCATGAACACGGGTTTCACTGTAATCTTATTTGGTGCACCAGGAACCGGAAAAACAAGTAGTGTAAAAAGTATTGCTAAATCAACTAATCGACCTATTTACCATGTTGAGACTGAAACTATTCGTGGAATGTATGTAGGAGAAAGTGAAAAGAATATTGCTGAGATATTTACAGAATACCAGAAGTGTAGAAAACATGTAGGTATTGATCCGATTCTTTTATTTAATGAAGCAGACGCTTTGTTAGGAAGCCGAATGCAAGCGCAATCTGGGTCAGATAGAATGGAAAATACGATGGCTAATATTTTATTGGAAAAGCTTGAAACATTTGATGGCATATTTATGGCCACAACAAATCTGGTAGCTAACCTCGATAAAGCATTTGAAAGACGTATACTATTTAAATTTTCCTTAGAGAGACCAACTAAAGAAACGCAAAATAAAATTATTGCAAATGCTTTCAAAAATATTGGTCAAGATACAATTGAAAAAATTTCAAAAGACTTTGCACTTTCTGGAGCAGAAATCAATAATATTAAAAAGAAGTTCATGATTGCTAAACTAACTAATCCTGATATTATTTTAAATGAATGCATCTATGAATTTTGCAAAGAGGAGTTTGTTATGAATAAACCAGTTAGGGCAAAAATTGGGTTTGTTTAACGCATGTAGAGGTCAAACGCCTAATTTTGATTGATAATCTCTCGAAGAAATCTGCCTTTTATAATATAGCATATTTATTTAATAAGTATTTTGATGTGGGGAAACTGGTAAATAAAAATAGTTGACAAATTATTTAATGTCATTTACTTTTTCTAAAATTTTTACCATTGCCAAAGTATCTAGCATACAATATTTTAATAAAGCTTGTCTAGTATTTTCCACCACTACATTATCTTTCTCAAACTGTAATTGATAGTAAGAGGCACTTGCATCAATACCGTTACCTATTTCTAAATTATCATAACTTAGGCTTGGAACTAGTGCGGGCAATACTTCCTTTATACTATAAGAGCCATTCATTTGTGGTAAATAGTAATGCTTTTTTTGAAAAGGACCCATTAAGTCTAACATCCTATTTTGAAGCGCTTCAATCTCTGCAGCTTTTTGTGGAAACCAAAATGCTAACTCTTTCAATCTGCTACTTTCAAAACTTCCGTTGTACACTATAACGCTACCATTGTTATCGGTAACATTTAATAAATTATTTAAGAACTCGTTTCTTGGATCAGTTCCTGATTCTCCTAGCCACTCAAAATGAACCAATGCTGCATTTGGTGCATCTAATCGGTGAACAGAATATTGAAAAGGAATTTGTTGATAAGGTTTAGTGCCAACTAATTCTGGAACAGCAGATTGATACGTTTCAAAATCCATAAAATATAGCGGGTACACTAATTGCTTTTTAAACGAATCTAAAGCAGGCAGATTAATTTTAGGTACTTGTGTTTTATGTACACTTACTTGAATTTCTTGATTTTCGGTTAATTTAAAATCAGATGGTATGTCTGATAATAAAACAATGCCTTTTTTGTATAAATCAAATGCCTTAGACGCACTAGCATAACCCATTAAATCAAAAACTGAATTGTCTGGAATATTTTTCCAACAATATTTCTTGAAATCGCAGGCATAAGGACTGTTGCAATAAACGCCAATATCTCTTATAGGCATTTCGGTTTGCTTCAATGAATTTTTTAGCTCCTCTATCTTCAAGGAAATCATTGGTTGTAATTGTAAAACTTGATCTAATACCGATTCAATTTTAAATAACTGAAAAACATCTATTTCACCATTCTTAATATAGCTTGTATTAATAGTAACAATACTAAAATCAACAAGAGGCAATCCAGATTGGGTTATTACATAATATTGCAAAGCAGCATCTTGTAAAATTGCATCGCTTATAGAAGTACTACTTTTTACTTCATAAGCCTTCCACATACCATCTTTCTTAACCAAAATATCTAATGCCGCTAATACTTGATTATATTGAAACGCTGCTTCATAAATAACCTCATGGCCTAGTTGAATAAATTGAAACGTATCTACAACAGATTGTTGATATGAGTATGCATTTTCTGGCCTTGCATCAACTCCACCTGGAAATAACTGTTCTGCTAGTTTTCCTACATTAGTGCCCCTATCAAAAATTGCTTGTTGCTGAGCGCTAACTGCCGTTTTTAATTCGGGTTGAAATTTATTTAGCCATAATGCTTTAGGGCACTGACAGCCTTTCATGAAAGTTGACTTCGATAGAATATGTTTCGGTGGTAATTGCATAAATTATGTTTACAAATTAAATACGCTGCCAATTTATTAATGACTGTATTAGTTAAATAACAAAAACCTAATTAAACTGCTAAACTCAAAAAGGTTTCATTGTTTTTTAATCTTAAAGTACTTTCTCCGTTTTGTAATTTTATTACTTGTATTTGGGTGCTAATTCTTTCTTTCAAACTTTCTACGTGACTAATAATACCAACAGTTTTTTCATTTTCTATTTGCATTCTTTCTAACATAGTAATAGCGTTATCTAAATCATCGGGCGAAAGGCTTCCAAAGCCCTCGTCAATAAACATACTATCAATCTTAACTTTATTAGAGGCTAAATCACTCAACGATAATGCCATTGCTAGTGAAATTACAAAACGCTCTC
>JAPLEL010000122.1 GCA_026391415.1 Bacteroidota bacterium | reverse complement strand
GCACCATCGGCAGTAACACAATATTCGAGGTCTTTTTCTAAACCAAAAGCGGCTAAACGATGCCAGTGGGTTGTTTTTCGAATATACTGATATAGGTCGTTTTGGTGCAATTGATAAAGGTCTTCTGCCATTAAACTGCTATCGCAATGTATGGTAAAAGCGTGTTTAATACGGCTAATAACCGCTCCAGCAAAAAGCGCATCTTCAATATTAATTCGGTCTTTCCAGGCAGAACATCCTAAAATGACATTTTTATTAGCAGCCAATAAATGATTGCAAACAGCCGATAAATTAGGAAAAGAGCCTGTGATTATTTCGGATGCGCCATTTTTTAAAGCCATATGTAAAAGCTTGGTGCCATTGGTAGTAGTAAGTACCAAACTTTTTCCTTCAATAAATGAGCGTGGATATTCGGCGGGTGAATTACCATGTTCCAATCCTTCAATCACTTTGCCATCTCGTTCACCTGCTGTAATGCCACCTATTCTGTTGCCAATTTCAATACATTTATCTACTTCTGCCACTGGAATCACGCGGCTTGCACCATTATACAATGCAGTTGCAATAGTAGAAGTAGCACGAAACACATCAATGATCACTACAATACTATTACTAATATCATATATGTCTAATAGTTTAGGAGATAGTACCGTATGTAATACTGGCTTTTGCTGCATATGCTGCGAAGGTAATTAAAGCGCCGCAAATATGAAACACAGTTTAAGTATAAGATCTGTTCAATTTGGGTAAGTTAAATTTTATATTCTGTTTAACTGTATTTTGCAGCTAGGATATCAGTTTAAAATATTTTACTTCTATTTTAAAAGAATAACACACAAATAAAATTCACATGTCATACCAACCATCAAATGCTAGATATAGTAATATGCAATATCGCCGCTGTGGAGTCAGCGGCATTCAACTGCCAGAAATATCTTTAGGGCTATGGCATAATTTTGGAGGAGTAGATGAAAAATCTAATTACCAACAAATTGTTTGGCATGCATTTGATGCAGGCATTACGCATTTTGATTTAGCCAATAACTACGGACCACCTCCAGGATCTGCAGAAACAAATTTTGGTGAGATATTAAAAAAAGATTTTAGCCAACACCGCGATGAATTAATTATTTCTACAAAAGCTGGCTATAATATGTGGCAAGGGCCTTATGGAGATTGGGGATCAAGAAAATATTTATTAGCAAGTTTAGACCAGAGTTTAAAAAGAATGGGTGTAAATTATGTAGATATTTTTTATTCGCATAGACCCGACCCCAACACACCGCTAGAAGAAACCATGGGTGCATTAAGTGCTGCTGTTCAACAAGGAAAAGCATTGTATGTGGGTATTTCAAATTATCCTGCAGACCAAGCTGCTAAAGCAATTGAACTATTAAAAGCATCAGGAACGCCTTGCTTAATTCATCAACCAAAATATTCTATGTTTGTTAGATGGGTTGAAGAAGGTTTATTAGATGTATTACAAAAAAACGGGGTAGGATGTATAGCGTTTTCGCCGCTGGCACAAGGTTTATTAACCAATAAATATTTAAATGGAATACCTGCTGATTCTCGGGCAGGAAAAGAACATGGAGCATTACAATCATCGGCAATTACGCCTGATATACTTAATCAAATTTCGCAATTACAAATATTGGCAACAACTAGAAACCAATCTTTGGCACAGATGGTAATTGCATGGTTATTAAAAGACCGAAGAGTAAGTTCCGTATTAATTGGTGCTAGTAGTGTTGCACAATTAAAAGACAATATTGCTGCACTAGAAAATTTGCATTTTAGTGCAGAAGAATTATTGCACATTGAACAAATATTAATTGAGCCTTAATGATAATAATCACCTTCTATCATCATTAACAGCGTGTTAAAAAAAACTAACCTATTTTGAACACTTAAAGCTTTAATAATGAATCGATTAATACTTTTTGTTTGTTTTTTGGGTTGTTCGATTATCTCGGAAGCCCAGAAAAACGCCGCTTCCATTCAGGGGCTTGTTTTGGACACTGCAAGTAAAAAAGGATTAGCTTATTCCACTGTTTCTTTGGTAAATGCAGCAGATTCTACCTTAATTAGTTTTACTAGGGCTGATTCTTTGGGTAAATTTCAAATAAAGGGATTATCGAAAGGATCTTATCTAATATCTGCCTCTTATGTAGGTTTTGCCCCTATTTGGAAAGCGATTAGTATAAAAGAAAATGAACAATTACAATTGGGTAATTTGGAAATGACCGATCTAGTGAATGCAAGTTCTGTAACTGTTAATTCCAAACGCGCGCCTGTTGTTATGAATAACGATACACTCGAATTTAATACCGAAAATTTTAAAACCCAGCCCAATGCGGTGGTGGAAGACCTATTAAAAAAATTACCAGGTGTAACGGTTGATGCTGATGGAACGGTTCGGGTAAATGGTCAAAAGATTACGCGTGTTTTAGTAAATGGGAAAGAATTTTTTACAGGCGATCCAAAATTAGCCACCAAAAATTTAGATGCAGATGCTGTTGACAAAGTGCAAGTGTTTGATAAAAAATCTGATCGTGCAGTATTTACAGGTGTAGATGACGGAGACTCAGAAAAAGCCATCAACTTAAAATTAAAAAAAGACCGCAACAAATCATTGTTTGGAAAAGTTGCAGCAGGCGCAGGAAATGATAATCACTACGATGGCCAAACCAATATCAATAAGTTCAATGGCGACCAACAGATTTCATTTTTAGGAATGGCGAACAATACCAATAAGCAGGGTTTTTCAATTGGCGATGTATTAAACTTTTCAGGAGAACTCGCTAGGGGCATGCGTTCTGGCGGTGCTATTTCAATTCGCTCAAGTGCCTCAGAAGACAACGCATTACCCATTTCTGGAATGGGCCAAAACCAACAAGGCATTGCAAAAACATTGGCAGGAGGTGCCAATTTTAATGATCTATGGAATAAAAAAACAGATGTTAATGCAAGTTTGGTAGGCAGTGATGTTAATTTACAAACAAACCGTTCTACTAATCGATTGAATATATTGCCAGGAAATAATTTTAACTATGGTTCCAATAGCAATTCGTCAAATGAAGTAAAACAACAGAAAGTAAGTTTTAGTATTGATCAAAAAATTGATAGTAATACTTCTTTTAAAATCATACCCCAATTTACCAAGCAAGAAAATAATACGAGTACTACAAATACCTATAGTTCTATTGACGAAAAAAATATTCGTTTAAATGATGGTAGTAGTATTAGTAGCACGCATTCAAGTGCCGATAATTTGGTTACGAATGCACAGTTCCGACAAAAATTAAAAAAGAAAGGCCGTACTATTTCGTCTAATATTAATTGGAATTACAATAACAGCACACAAACAGGTGCTTTAAATAATAGGAATACTTTTTACACAAATGGCATTGCGCAAAAAGATAGTATTACTAATCAAAAAAATAGTAGGGATGCTACCACCGGAAGTGTTGGAGCTAACTTAATTTATACCGAACCATTTGGCAAAAAATCTTTGCTTGAGTTTGGTGTTTTTTACAATACAAGTAATGGCTTGAGTAATAGAAAGTCTTATGATTACAATAACGCAACTCGTAATTACGACCTGCTAAATATTTCGCAAAGCAATGATTTTAAAAATACCTATCAATATAGTGGCGGAAGTATTAATTGGCGTAGTAACCAAAAGAAATTGAATTATACATTTGGAGGCTCTTTGCAAAGCGCTAGTTTAATTAGTACCAATCAAACAACGGGTAATATTATCAATCAAAAATTTACCGATGTATTACCAAAACTAGATATGCAGTTTAAATTAAATAGCACGCGTAGTCTTGGTTTAAATTATTCCACATCTACGCAAAACCCTAATACGTCTCAATTACAGCCAATTGTAGATATTACAGATCCTTTAAATACCTACACTGGAAATCCTAATTTAAAAAGGTCGTACCAACAATCTTTGAATATCAACTTTTATAGCGCAAATACCTTTACGCAAACCAATTTCTTTGCATTTATCTCCGCATCAAAAACAGATAACTCCATTGTTAATTCAGACGTGTTAAAATCGAATGGCGCTAGAACAAGTTCTCCTATAAATGCAGATGGAGTATATAATTTATTTGGAAATGCAAATTTGGGATTCCCTATTAGAAAACTACATTCACGTTTAGACTTTGGTATTGGAACAAGCTATTTCAACAATATTTCATTCTTAAATAATGCAAAGAATTTAATTGAAAATACTAGTATCGGGCCAAATGTAAACTGGAGTTTTAATGCTGAAAAAATTATCAATTTGCGTTTTTCTGCTAGATTAAACTTCAGCAATGCTGTATACAGTTTGCAGCCACAAATGAATAGTCATTATTTACAACAAGTATATGGTATAGAAACAGATCAAGACCTTTTTTGGGGACTACAATTCAATAATAATTTCAACTATACGGTAAATACAGGCCGTGCAGATGGTTACAATATATCCTTGCCTATTTGGAATTTGTCTTTATCAAAAGGACTATTAAAAGACAATCGTGGCGAACTCAAATTTTCTGTAGTTGATTTGCTTAATAAAAACCAAGGTGTTTCTCGCAATGCCAATCAAAACTATATAGAGGATACACGTTACAATGTATTACAAAAGTTTTTCTTGTTAACGGCTACGTATCGCTTAAATAAATCAGCTGCTGGAGGTGCGAGTGGCACTGTGATGGTGGTGAGTGGTATTGGACACTAATAACTTCAATAAAAAAATCGCCAGGTTACTAAGTAGCCTGGCGATTTTTTAAATTGAAAAATATTTAATTAATCGTGACTTCTAAAGTCCATTCTTTGACCACCTTGTCCACCAAAATTGCTCATCATTTGTTGCATTAACTTACCGTATTCTGCTTGCGTAACTACTTTGCCTTTTTTAGGTTCTTTTAGTTCTTTTGCTTCCACAGTTTTCTTTACTTCTTTTGCAGTAAATACAGTTGCGCCATTGTCTACATTTAGTTCTAAAATTGCACCAGGTAATTGACCAAAGTTTTCAGGTCCAACCGGGCTAATTAAAACATCTGCAAACCAAGCAACTACTTCCATTTCTTTTGGAGCTGCTGGTTTAGTAGTATCTGATGGAGGAGGAGCACCGCCACCTCTGCCAAATGCAGACATTACTCTCATTGGTGCAGGCATTTTGCGTGTTGCTTTATGACAATTATATCCCAAAATTTGTTTTGTTTCCATACTCAATTTCCAAGGTTGTGGTTTGATGGTATCTACTATTAAAAATGTTTTGCCACCCAACTCTTGGGTTTGTATTGCCTTGGTTTGTCCAAAATTTTTGTACAAATCGCCGCCATCTACTCCACCAAAGCGCGATATCATTCGCATGATGCCGCCGCCGCCACCTTGTCCATCAAATGGATCTGGCGCTTCGTCTTCTGGCACTAATTTAAATACAGAAATGCTATCACTAAATAATAAAATATGCTTAGTGGTTCTAAATTCTGGCATCATAGAACGCATTTGTTCGTTCGGAATCATCTTATACAAATTTACTTTACGTTCAAACACAACGGTGCCTTCTTTTTGTTGCGCAAACGCTACAATACACGTAGATAATAAACTTAAGGAAAACAATAATCGCTTCATTATAATGGTTTTTGTATTTCAAATCTAAACACTTAGAACATACTAACCATCTAAATCCATCAATTTTAGGTTAAAATTTTGGATAATCGGTAAATAGCGGCCTAATCCATTGCCGTAAAATGCTTGAATTAAATTATTGATAGGTGCCTAAACTAGCAAGTGCCGGCAATGCATTATTGGTAAAATCAAATAGGGTAAGGTTCTCCCAGCTTGATCCATTAGTAGCAATAGGACCTCTAAAACTTACCCATTCGGGTGCCCACCAACAAATACCCATTCCAGTTTGTTGAGGCAACTTTTTCATTAAATCAATCAAAGCTTTTGTATAAGCATTTTGCCCGTCAACAGTGGCATCATAACCGGTAATTAGTTGGCTGCTTAATCCTACAATGTTATTGGTATAGTCGTTCCAAGCTAGTGAAAAAGGGTAGGCTGTTTCTGCAATAAGAATGGGCTTTTGAAAATGCGTGCTTAAAGTATTGAGTTGTGTTGCTATGTTATCTAAATTTTTTCCGTGCCAAATCATATAATAAGAAAGGCCAATATAATCAAAGCTAATACCTTGTTGTAACACTGTGCTATAATAGGCATCAGCACCATCTACCCCAGCATAATGAATCATTGTTTTAGTTGTATTATCGGCATCTTTTACAGCGCGCAGTCCTTCTTTTAATAGTAGGGCATAATTACTCCAATTGACGTCGTAAGTTCCACCTACTCTACCATCATTCCATAAGAATCCGCCATTGGTTTCATTACCAACCTGCACTATTTTAATGAGTATGCCAGCAGTTTTAAATGCCAATAATGCTTTGCTAGTATATTGGTAAATACTGTCTTTTAATATAGTGCCTGTTGCGTTTTTCCAAGCTGCTGGTTTGGTTTGTTTAGAAGGATCGGCCCAGGTATCGGAATAATGAAAATCAAGCCATATGCCAAAACCTTTGGTACTAAGCTGTTTGGCAAAGTCAACAACTTCTAACAAACTAGAATGGGCATCTACAGGCGAATGCCAAATACGTAAACGAACAGTATTAATGCCTTTGTCTTTGAAAATTTGCGTTAGCTCTTTCAACTGGTTATTGTCTTTAAACTGGGTTCCGGCACCAACAATTTCAGGTGTAAAAGAAAGGTCAACGGCCCTTATAAAATTAGGGTTTAAAACAGGCGGCGTTTGAACGATGGGGGCAACTGGCACAGTGATATCTGCTTCATTTTTTTTACAAGCTATAAGCATTAATAAAAGAGAAAAGCATATCCAAATCATTCGCATTTGCCAAAGATATCAAGTACAATATTTCTAATTCTAAATATTTATTTTTTAATAGCCAAAATGCGCTACTATTTTATATATGCCCGCTATGATAAGTCCCTTAACTTTGGCATTCCAAAAACATTCTCATGAACCAAGCATTTTCAGACCGAATTCAAGCAGAATTATCAGCCATTGAAGCTGCAGGGCTTTTTAAAAAAGAGCGCATTATTACCAGTGAGCAAGGCCCAGAAATAGTTGTAAATGGTAACACGGTTTTAAACTTTTGCGCCAATAATTACCTAGGTCTTTCTTCGCATCCAAAAGTAATTGAAGCGGCACATAAAGCCATTGAAACGCATGGATATGGTATGAGTAGTGTGCGTTTTATATGTGGTACCCAAGACATCCATAAAGAACTCGAAGAAAAAATAGCCCAATTTTTAGGAACAGAAGATACCATTTTATACGCTGCTGCATTTGATGCAAATGGTGGTGTTTTTGAACCTTTGTTTAACGAAGAAGATGCTATTATTAGCGATGCATTAAATCATGCGTCTATCATTGATGGGGTTCGTTTGTGTAAATCACAGCGTTTTAGATATGAGCACAATAATATGGACGATTTAGAATTACAATTACAAGCAGCCGCAAATTGCAGAAGCAGAATAATTGTTACAGATGGTTCTTTTAGTATGGATGGAACCATTGCCAAATTAGATACCATTTGTGATTTAGCCGATCAATACAATGCAATAGTAATGATTGATGAATGTCATTCTTCAGGGTTTTTAGGTAAAACCGGAAGAGGCACACATGAGTATCGTGGAGTGATGGGAAGGATTGATATTATTACCGGTACATTAGGAAAAGCATTAGGTGGCGCAAGCGGTGGATTTACTTCAGGAAAAAAAGAAGTGATTGAATTATTGCGTCAAAGAAGCCGACCGTATTTGTTCTCAAACACAGTGGCACCAAGTATTGTAGGTGCTTCTATTGCAGTATTAGATATGCTCACCGAAACCACCGAATTGCGTGACAAGCTTGCGTACAATACCGAATATTTCCGCACTAAAATGACAGAAGCTGGTTTTGACATTAAACTTGGCGACCATCCAATTGTGCCAATCATGTTGTACGAAGCAACTGTTGCACAAGCATTTGCTGCAGCATTATTAAACGAAGGTATTTATGTAATAGGATTTTTCTTTCCTGTTGTTGCAAAAGGTTTGGCAAGAATTAGGGTACAGTTAAGTGCTGCACATACACAAGCACATTTAAACAAAGCCATTGCTGCATTTACCAAAGTAGGAAAGCAATTAGGCGTGATTAAATAAATAGCATTATTGCAAAAATCGTTTTGAATATTTATTACAAATTGAAAGCATTGAAAAAACAAACAACATTGAAGTATTTATCTAGCATTTTTTTAATAACGCTATTAGCAGCTTGCTCGCCAAATAATGTTATCATCGACAAACAAATAGCAGCCATCTTTGATTCGAGTAAAGTAACAGGAAGTTTTGCCCTTTACGATAATGGAACTGGTCAGTTTACAATTCATAATCTTGCACGCTACAGAGATTCTGCGTATTCGCCAGCTTCTACTTTTAAAATTGTTAATAGTTTAATTGGGATTGAAACAGGTAGAATAGTGAATGAAAAAATGGTTATTAAATGGGATGGTCAAGTGCGCAGTAATATAGCATGGAATAAAGACCTAACAATGGAAGAAGCTTTTAACGT
The DNA here is from genome assembly GCA_026391415.1 of Bacteroidota bacterium. GTDB lineage: Bacteria > Bacteroidota > Bacteroidia > Chitinophagales > Chitinophagaceae > Sediminibacterium. The sequence goes on along the minus strand of JAPLEL010000122.1, from coordinate 25,983 downwards.
GTCTGCGGTACCTTATTTTCAGGAAGTTGCTCGTAGAATTGGTAAAGACACCATGAAATTTTGGGTAGATAGTATTAAATATGGCAATAAAAATTTGGGAACTAGTGTAGACTTATTTTGGCTAGACAATTCTTTAAAAATTACCGCCGACGAACAAATGGGAGTAGTAAAAAAACTCTATTTTAACCAATTGCCTTTTCAAAAGCGTACCCAAGATATTGTAAGAAAAATTATGGTGCGTGAACAAAATGCCAATTACAAACTGGCGTATAAATCTGGGTTAGGTAATAAAGAAAATGGCAATAATATTGGTTGGATGGTGGGTTGGATTGAAGAAAACCGTCACCCATACTTTTTTGTTTTAAATATTGAATCGGCGCCTGATAAAGATATTAGCAGCCTTCGATTAACTATACTCAAAGCTATTTTACAACAACAAGGTTTTTTAGAAGGGAAAAGATAACAAGCTATAGTATGGGTAGAACCATTCTGCCAATTTACTGTTAGATTTATAACATATTTATCAACTATGCAATTGTATTGTAATTCGCTCACACAAATAACTAGACTAGTCACAAGAGAAGTGTCTATTGGCGATCTTAAATTAGGCAATTTAAACCCTATACGCCTACAAACAATGACCACTACCGATACCATGAATACATTGGCTACCGTAGAACAAAGTATTCGTTGTATTGAAGCAGGAGCCGAACTAATTAGAATTACCGCACCAAGTAAAAATGAAGCAGAGAATTTATTGAATATAAAAAATGAATTACGCAAAAGAGGGTATACCACTCCGCTAATTGCAGATATACATTTTACCCCAAATGCAGCAGAGATTGCCGCAAGAATTGTAGAGAAAGTAAGGGTGAATCCGGGTAATTATGTCGACAAAAAAAAGTTTGAACAAATTGATTACACCGAACTAGAATACCAAGAAGAAATAGAGCGAATTCATGAACGCTTTTCGCCCTTGGTGAAAATTTGTAAAGAACACGGAACGGCCATGCGTATTGGCACCAACCACGGGTCTCTTAGCGATAGAATCATGAGTAGGTTTGGAGATACGCCAATGGGTATGGTAGAAAGTGCCATGGAGTTTTTACGCATTGCTCGATACGAAAGTTTTCACAATATTGTATTGAGTATGAAATCCAGTAATCCGCAAGTGATGGTGCAGGCCTATCGATTACTCATTCAACAAATGGATGCAGAATTTGGCGAAGCCTATCCATTGCATTTGGGTGTTACAGAAGCAGGAGATGGAGAAGATGGTCGTGTTAAAAGTGCTGCTGGTATTGGCACTTTATTAGAAGATGGTATTGGCGATACGGTGCGTGTAAGTTTAACCGAAGATCCAGAATTTGAAATTCCTGTTTGTAGAGATTTGGTAAAACGCTATTCAGTTCCTTCAAATCAAAAGAATACCATTCCATCAATTGAAAAAATAAATTACGATCCTTTTCAATATAGCCGACGCAAAAGTTTTGCAGTAGAAAATATTGGCGCCAAACAAGTGCCAGTGGTCATTGCAGATTTAAGTAAACTGTCTGCAATAACACCTGCAGATTTGTTAAGTGTAGGGTATAAATACGATGCAGATACCGACAAATGGAATATTAGTGATGCAGCAGCTGATTATATTTTTACAGGACATCAGTTAATAAACTTTGCATTACCCGGCACCTTAAAAATTATTGCTTATCCTGCTGCTGCAGCACTAGCCAATGACACGAGTCTTTATTTTCCTATTTATGATGCAGCAGGTTTTTTAGCAGCAACCGAACAACATCCTTCTTTAAATTTTGTAATGATAGATTGTTATTCAGATGCAACACCAATAAACGATTACACGCATTTAACAGAAATAGCCAATCAACCCAATGTGGTTTTTTGTTTGAGTAGTAAAAACCAACATGCCATGCCTGCTGTTAGGCGTATGTTTATGGAATTGAATTTGCGCGATATAAAAAATCCGGTGGTACTTATAACAGATAGTAACTGGCAAACAGCAGACGAGCATTTAATTCATTTTGCAACAGAAACAGGCGCATTATTATTAGATGGATTTGGAGATGGCATTTGTTTGGGTATGACACAAACTTCGTATTTAAATTCTGTGGTAAATAATGCATCTGGTAGAAATTATTTAAACAACCAAAATATTGAGCAGTTTATAAATAATACTGCTTTTACAATTTTACAAGCAACTCGAACAAGGATTTCTAAAACAGAATATATTTCTTGTCCAAGTTGCGGTCGTACATTATTTGATTTGCAAGAAACAACGGCTAAAATTAGAAGTGTAACCAATCATTTAAAAGGCGTTAAAATTGCCATTATGGGATGCATTGTAAATGGTCCTGGTGAAATGGCGGATGCCGATTTTGGATATGTAGGATCTGGCGTTGGAAAAATTACTTTGTATAGAGGAAAAGAGGTTGTGAAAAAAAATATTGACAGCAGTATTGCTGTTGCCGAATTAATTCAGTTGCTCAAAGAGAGTGAGGCTTGGATTGAGCCAGCATAATGTTTACTCATCAAATTAATTGACCCTATTGGGAATGCATATGGAAACAGACTTTCTTATTATAGGTTCGGGTATTGCGGGCTTAACTTATGCGCTTAAAATGGCCGAGTTACATCCTCATAAAACCATTACGGTTATTACCAAAACAGCTACCGACGAAACCAACACAAAATATGCACAAGGTGGAATAGCAGGTGTTTGGGACGAAAACAAAGACAGTTACAACAAACATATAGAAGACACTTTAATAGCTGGCGATGGGTTGTGTAATGAATCAATTGTTGAAATTGTAGTAAAAGAAGGTCCTGAAAGAATCAAAGAAATTATTGCATACGGTGCTAGTTTTGACAAAGACGCATCTGGTGATTATAGTTTGGGTAAAGAAGGTGGACATAGTGAAAACAGAATCCTTCACCACAAAGATGTAACTGGTCAAGAAATGGAACGAGCGCTACTCTCGGCCCTAGCTGCATTAAACAATATTCAATTGTTGAATCATTGTTTTGTAATTGATATTATCACCCAACACCATCTTGGATTTTTGGTTACCAAATCTACTTTAGATATTGCTTGTTATGGTGTGTATGCATTGAATAGACATACCAATCAAATTGAAACTGTCTTATCTAAAATAACAGTTTTAGCATCTGGTGGATGTGGTCAAGCATATCGAACTACCACCAATCCTACCATTGCTACAGGCGATGGTATTGCTATGGTTTATCGCGCAAAAGGAAAAATAGAAAACATGGAATTTATCCAGTTTCATCCAACCGCATTATTTGAACCAGGCGTGTCTCCCTCTTTTTTAATTACAGAAGCAGTTAGGGGCGATGGCGGAATATTAAGAAATAAAACGGGCGAAGCGTTTATGGAACGCTATGATGAGCGAAAAGATTTAGCACCTAGAGATATTGTTGCACGTGCTATTGATAACGAAATGAAGCGCACCGGAACAGAGCATGTATATCTAGATTGCAAGCATATGGATCTAGAAAAATTCGTGCACCATTTTCCAAATATTTATGAGAAATGTTTAAGTATAGGAATTGATGTAATGCAACATATGATTCCAGTTGCACCAGCTGCGCATTATAGTTGTGGCGGTATTAAAACAGACGAATGGGGCAGAACGTCTATTAAATATTTATATGCTTGTGGTGAATGTGCTAGTACCGGTTTACATGGAGCAAATCGTTTAGCAAGTAATAGTTTATTAGAAGCAATGGTTTTTGCGCACCGAAGTTTTTTAGATAGTAATAAACAAGTAGCCAATATTAATTTTGAACAAGGCATTCCAGCATGGCAAACAACGGGTACAAGCGATCCGCACGAAATGATTTTAATAACCCAAAGTCAAAAAGAACTCACCCAAATTATGAGTGATTATGTGGGAATTGTTCGATCAGATAAGCGACTAGAAAGGGCTATGAAAAGATTAGACTTACTTTTTACAGAAACAGAAGAACTCTATCGCTCCTCTAAAGTATCACCCCAATTATCGGAATTACGAAACTTAATTACCGTAGGTTATTTAATTGTAAAAGGGGCGCAATTTAGAAAAGAGAGCAGGGGCTTACACTATAATACCGATCATCAAAATAAAACCGATATTTTGCAAAATATTATTCTGTAAGTATGTACTATATAGCGTATGCTTTTTTTTATTTGTTATCATTGATTCCTTGGCGAGTACTCTATTTTATTGCCGATGGTTTGTATGGATTGGTTTATTATATTTTTGGGTATAGAAAAAATATTGTTCTTCAAAATTTAGCTATTGCTTTTCCTGAAAAAACGCCTGCCGAAAGAATTAGAATAGCCAAAAACTTTTACCACAACTTTATTGATACCTTATTAGAAACTATTAAAATGATTTCAATTTCTAATGAGGAATTAGCAAAAAGATTTACCTGCAATATTGAGGTATTAAATGATTTGTATGCAACCGATTTAAATGTGCAAGTGGTATGCGGTCATTTTTTTAATTGGGAGTTTATTAATTTGGGGATTGCAAAAATGTGTAAGTTTCCATTTGTTGGTGTGTATCAACCCCTAACCAATAAAATCATCAGTAAAGTTATTTATAATATGCGTGCCAAGAATGGCACTATTTTAATTCCTGCATCTGATTTTAAAAACAATTTTTATGCGTATGTAAAAGATAGATACGTGTTGGGTTTAGCAGCAGATCAAAATCCACCAAATCCTGAAAAAGCACACTGGGTAAGCTTTTTTAATCGATTGACGCCCTTTGTAGTGGGTCCTGAAAAAGGCGCAAAAATGAACAATACTGCCATGGTATTTGCCCATTTTTATAAAATAAAAAGGGGCTATTATCATGCACAATTAACGCTTATTACCTTAGATCCCAACGCTTTTGAAAACGGACAGCTTACACAGATTTTTGCGCAATATGTAGAACAAGCTGTGCGCAAAGAGCCAGCCAATTATTTATGGAGTCATCGCCGTTGGAAGTTCGATTTTAACGAAGAAAAGTTTGGGACACTTTTGGTAAAGCAAACACCGAATTAATCCTGTGCTACTGTAGTTTTTTCTGTTTCAATTTTATCGCCCAATTCTTTAATCATTGCATATCCACCAATTACATTTCTAAGGTTATGAAGGCCTTGTATTTTTAATAACGACAAAGCAATTACACTTCTATACCCACCTGCGCAGTGTACATATACATTGTGGTGGTCATCTAAATTAACCATACTTGCTGGGTCAACTAAATCTGCTAATGGTATATTGATAGCATCTTTTACATGGCTTTCATCAAATTCAGTTTCCTTTCTAACATCAACAATAACAATGTTTGGATCGAATGGAATATCCATGGCTAATTCATCGGCTTCCACATCAATAATCATGTCTATTTTTTCGCCAGCAGCTAGCCAGGCTTCGTAACTTCCATCTAAATAACCGTCAAATTTTTCAAAGCCAACCCTTGCTAAACGAATAATAGATTCTTTCTCTTTTCCTTTTTCAGTTACTAGCAAAAATGTTTTATCGAATGGCAAAATAACGCCAGCCCATTCTGCAAATCGGCCTTCTAAACCAATAAAAATTGAGCCAGGAACATATCCTTCGGTAAATACTTTTGAAATACGCGTATCTAAAATAATAACCCCATCATTTTTAGATTTTTCTTTGAATGCAGCCACTGATAATGCCTTCATTCCTTTTTCAATAACTGTGTTGATATTTTCGTATCCTTCTTTATTAATTTTTACATTGATAGGAAAATAACTTGGAGGTGCGGTGAGCCCTTCCGTTACGGCTTTTATAAAATCTGCTTTATTGGTTTGCTGTAAAGCATAATTGCCTTGCTTTTGCTCGCCAATGGTACTAAAAGTTTCACTGCCTAAATTCTTACCGCAACTACTGCCTGCACCATGTCCTGGATAGACAATTACATCATCAGCTAAAGGAATAATTTTATTTTGTAAACTATCAAACAGCATACCTGCTAAATCATCCATAGAAATTACACTGGCTTTTTGCGCAAGGTCGGGTCTGCCCACATCGCCTACAAACAAAGTATCTCCAGTAAAAACTGCATGGTTTTTTCCTTGCTCATTTTTTAATAAGTAGCAACTGCTTTCTATGGTATGTCCGGGAGTGTGTAAAACCTCAATGGATAAATTGCCAACTTTAAACAGTTCGCCATCTGTTGCCACTTTTACAGGCAAAAGGGTTTCTGTACCAGGGCCGTAAATAATGGTTGCGCCAGTTGCTTTGGCTAAGTCTAAATGACCACTAACAAAATCGGCATGAAAATGGGTTTCAAAAATATATTTGATTTTGGCATTTCGCGCTTGTGCCAAATGTAAGTATTCTTCAATATCACGCAAAGGGTCAATAACAGCAGCCTCGCCATTACTTTCAATATAATATGCAGCTTCGCTTAAACAGCCTGTATATAATTGCTCTATAAACATCTTGTAGAAATTTAGGCAAAGTTAATAGCAAGGTTCAAGCCAAAAGCAATATTGGCCATAAAGTCAGTAAAGAAATAAAAACGCAATATTTATCCCACTAGCGTTTCTACAAAAGATACTACTTCAGCTAATCGAGCATAGTTAACAGAATAATATATGAACTTTCCGTCTCTAGAAGTGGCAACAATACCAGCTCTGCGTAAAATAGCCAAATGTTGCGATGCAACTGACTGCTCTAAACGAAGCTTTACATAAATTTCTGTAACAGTCATTTTCACATGCTCGTCTAACAGTTTCATTATCTGCTGACGTAGTTTGTGATTAATAGAACGTAGGATAAGCGCCGCTTTTTTGGTATGAATAAAATCAACCTTTACGGGCTCTTTCTCAACATTAAGAACAACTGATTGTAATATTTGACTCATGGGGGGGAGCATTTTTAGTTTGAACAAAATAAGATCAATCCAATGTATCCTGTTGGGATATGGTGGAGATTAAAGATAATAAATTTAAACAATATAACAACTTGTATTACCTACTTTTTTGCTGCCGGACTGTAAAAAGCTTTTAAGTAAAACGGCTCAAAATAGGCTAGATCTACAAAATTTGCTTCTTTAAAAGATTGGTGTGCCAAAACTGATAAATGGGCCGCGGTATGTTGCACCGAACTGAAAAAGGCATTCGAATTGCTTAAAATGGCTTGTATTTTAATAGAACCACTGCCGCTAAATACCATTGGTTGTTGACTAATGATGGCCTCAAAACTAGTACTGTCGAGTATTTTGGCATTTGGTGCTTCTATTTGATGTAAGTATGAATCATAAATTGCTGTAAAAACTTCCATTCGTCTTGCATCAATCATTGGGCAAAAAAGGGTATTTGTAGAATGGGCCCCTTGGTTTATAGCAGCCAACGCCATAACCTTTAATGTGTTAATGGCTATCAAGGGTTTTTGTAAAGCATAACACAACCCTTTTGCTGATGCCAATCCTACACGCAATCCGGTATAACTACCTGGTCCTTCGGTTACTGATATAGCGTCAACTGCTCGTAAGTCAATACCTGTTTCTAATAATATTTGTTGGATAGCTGGCTGTAAAAAAGCGCCATGGTTTTTTTGATCCTGGCTTTCTTTCAGTAGCAATACGCCAGACTCGTTACTCAGGCAAACGCTGGCATGTTCTGTTGCAGTATCAATATTTAGTAATAAAGGCATTGGTATGAATGTTTCTGTATTCTTAATCTAGTAAGCAAAAAAGAATGTTCTGCAAATTTAGGTTGGCAGGTTGATGGAAATGCATCAATTTGCTGCTTATTAAATACATCTTATGCCCAAACAAATCATCAATACCAATAATGCCCCTGCTCCAATTGGCCCATATAGCCAAGCTGTTCGTGCCAATGGACTCGTATTTTTAAGTGGACAAGTTGCTTTTATTCCAGCAACTGGAGAACTTGAATTGAGTAGTATATCGGCCGAAACGCACCAAGTAATGAAAAATTTACAAGCCTTGTTAGATGAAGCCAAAATAAGTTTTGAGCATGTAGTAAAAACGACTATTTTCTTAAGTGATATGTCGTTGTTTGCAGAAGTAAATGCAGTGTATAATACCTATTTTTCTGGAGACTTTCCTGCGCGTGAAACCGTTGCTGTGAAGGGATTGCCGCGTAGTGTAAACGTAGAAATTAGTATGATAGCCGTAGAAAAATTATAAGATTTATTTCAGTGTTATAGTATAGCTAGTACTAAACTGATATTGTTGATAGGGTTCCAGTTCTAGGAGCCCTATTTTATTATTAAATGCATCCGGAGCAGCACTTAGGTTTTCAATAGCAATGCTTTGGCGATTATCTGGAATATAAATCTGTAAATACGGATAACGCGCATCTGGTTCAATGCGCAATTGCAGGGTTTCATTGCTCAGCGTACATTGAGGATTGGCTAATGCTTTATGTAAAACAAAACAATTGTCGAGGTTGATCCCTTTTAGTAGTGTGCCTTCTGTAAATCGATTGTCGGTAATAAAATGACCAGTTGGCAAAAGGTCTTGATTAAATTCCAATTGTTGGTTGCTATCAAATTGCAACCAGTAATTGTTTACGGAGTTGCCTAAATTAAAATAGGGGTGCCATCCATCCGAAAAAGGAATGGAACAATCGTTTGTATTTGTTACCGTACTAGTAACTGATAATTTATTGCCGGTGGTTAATGTCCATTCTATTGTTAATATAAAAGAAAAAGGATATCCTTGATCTGTTCCAGTATAGTTATATGCTAATACCACAGAAGCACTATCTGCATTGGTTTCTGTTGATTTGATGGTATACACCGCATCATAAACAATTCCATGAATAGCGTGGTTGCCCATATAAAATTTTTCAATTTGATATGATTGATTGTTGAAACTGAATTTGCCTTCCCAAAGCCTACAAACAAAAGGCGCGAGTTTGGCGCTTTTAAAACCATTGGTGATTTGCAACTTTGCATCAGCTACCGATTCAAATCCTGCAATAATATTTCGATTAACACCATTTACAGGCAATGAGAATGCATTTAATAATCCACCAAAACTATAGATGCTAGCTTGGCAGTTAGTAAGGGTATCTTTCAAATAAATAATGGGATATTCTTGCGAAGCATCAACTTGAATTTCAAATGGCATAGCGGGTAATTAAGGCTTAAAAATAATCATATTGGCGTATAGCCCAATTGCATTCAAAAAAGATTTTGAAACTAATTCAACCCCAAAAAACTAACATCTGTTAACTTTGAAGTCAATATAGTAATTTTGCTATACAACTTCTGCGTATCATGGCTTTACAACTATCGCATAAAATTAGAATTGTTACCGCAACTAGCTTGTTTGATGGGCATGATGCGGCTATTAACATTATGCGAAGAATTTTGCAGTCGAAGGGGGCTGAAATTATTCATCTTGGGCATAATAGGAGCGTTTTAGAAATTGTGGAATGTGCTATTGAAGAAGATGTGCAAGGCATTGCCATCACTTCGTACCAAGGTGGGCATATTGAGTTTTTTAAATACATGAAAGATTTGCTTGTTCAAAATGGCTGTGGGCATATAAAAATATTTGGGGGAGGAGGCGGAACAATTTTACCCGAAGAAATTCAAATATTACAAGACTATGGCATTAGTAAAATTTATAGTCCAGATGATGGTCGCCATATGGGATTAGAAGGTATGATTGAAGATGTTATTCAACAGTGCGATTTTGCCTTGCCTACACAGTCGGAATATCCCAATCCAATGACGCTTGGCGAAGTAAAAGATATTAGAAAAATTGCGCGTCAAATTACTAATGCCGAAAATGGAATGGCATTTTCTGTTGCCGAAAATTCAAACAAAAAAACAATTCCTGTATTAGGTATAACAGGTACTGGTGGCGCAGGAAAAAGTTCGGTTACCGATGAACTGGTTCGCCGATTTTTACATGCGTATACCGATAAAACCATTGCAGTTATTTCTGTTGATCCGTCTAAAAAGAAAACAGGTGGCGCTTTGATAGGAGATCGAATTCGCATGAATGCTATTTCTCACCCGCGTGCCTATATGCGGAGTATGGCTACCAGAGATGATAACACTGCCCTCAGCGCTTACATGCAAGATGCCATAAATATTTGCAAGGCAGCAGATTTTGATTGCATCATTTTAGAGTCTGCAGGAGTAGGCCAAAGCGATGCTTCTATTTTAGATTTTTGCAATTTGAGTTTATATATCATGACGCCAGAATTTGGCGCAGCATCGCAATTAGAAAAAATAAATATGTTGGATTATGCCAACATCATTTGCATTAATAAATTCGATAAAGCAGGTGCCTTAGACGCGCTACATGATGTACGCAAACAATACAAACGAAACCACAATGCATGGCAAGCGAAAGATGCTGAATTGCCAATTATAGGAACTATTGCAGCACAGTTTAACGACAAGGGTGTAAATGATTTATTTGCGCAAATAGTACTATCAATCAAAGAAATTTGCGGCGTGAGTTTTGGCCCGATCGATGCATTATTTACAGCCTCTAAAACAGCGGAATCAACTAGCACACAGTCTAAAATTATTCCAGCAAAAAGGGTGCGTTATTTGTCTGAAATAGCCGACCAAAATAGAAGCTACGATGCTTGGGTAGCAGCACAAGTAAATATTGCGTCTAAACGCTATCAAATTACTGGCACCATTGATTCGTTCAAAGAAAATAATGCTCTAAATAATCACGAGACTCAATTACATGGATTAAAAGCATTGCAAAATGATTTTGATAACAAACAAGCAGTTGAATGTAAACAACTAATTGAGCAATGGCCGCAACTTGTTAAAAAATATACGGCTGATTTTTTTGAATACCAAGTACGCGAAAAAACCATTAAACAACCAATGGTAACATTGAGTTTAAGTGGTAGTAAAATTCCAAAAATTGCCTTACCAAAATACAAAGACTGGGGCGATATTTTACAATGGCAATTACAAGAAAATGTACCTGGAGAATTTCCATATACAGCAGGCGTTTTTGAATTAAAAAGACAAGGAGAAGATCCTACTAGAATGTTTGCAGGTGAGGGAAGCCCTGAACGCACCAATAAACGATTTCATTATGTTTCATTAGACCAGCCTGCAATTCGATTATCTACTGCATTTGATAGTGTAACATTGTATGGCGAAGACCCCAATGCACGCCCAGATATTTATGGAAAAGTAGGCAATAGCGGCGTTAGTGTGGCTACAGTTGATGACGCAAAAAAATTATATAGTGGCTTTGATTTGTGTCATCCCAAAACATCGGTAAGTATGACTATTAATGGTCCTGCGCCTATTGTACTTGCTTTTTTTATGAATGCCGCCATTGACCAAGCTTGTGAAAAATACATTACCGAAAATGGATTATGGGATGCTGTAAATGCTATTATGCAACAAAAATTTCAGCATAGTAAAAAACCAATTTATAATAACCCTTCATCGCCTAAAATTTTACCCGATGGCAATAATGGTTTAGGCTTACAATTATTAGGATTAAGTGGTAGCGAAGTATTGCCTAATGAAGTATACCAACAATTAAAAGCAGCTGCTTTAGCGCAAGTGCGAGGAACCGTTCAGGCCGATATTTTAAAAGAAGACCAAGCTCAAAATACTTGTATTTTTTCAACGGAATTTGCACTCAAATTAATGGGGGATGTACAAGCGTATTTTATCGACCAAAAAATTAGAAATTTTTATAGTGTAAGTATTAGTGGCTATCATATTGCAGAGGCTGGTGCAAACCCCATTACCCAATTGGCATTTACACTATCTAATGGGTTTACATATATAGAATATTATTTAAGTCGGGGAATGCATATTGACGATTTTGCACCCAATTTGTCTTTCTTTTTTAGCAATGGAATGGATGCAGAATATAGTGTGATTGGCCGAGTAGCTAGGCGTATTTGGGCCAAAGCTATAAAGGGGAAATACAAGGGCAATGATCGCTCGCAAAAATTAAAATACCATATTCAAACCAGCGGCAGAAGTTTGCATGCGCAAGAAATAGATTTTAATGATATTAGAACGAGCTTGCAAGCGCTGTATGCCATTTACGATAACTGCAATAGTTTGCATACTAATGCATACGACGAAGCAATTACTACACCAACCGAAGAGAGTGTGCGCAGGGCAATGGCTATTCAATTAATTATTAATCGCGAATTAGGAACGGCCAATAACGAAAATCCAAACCAGGGAAGTTTTTTAATGGAAGAACTAACCGATTTGGTAGAAGAAGCCGTATTGCTAGAGTTTGATAGAATTACAGAGAGAGGAGGGGTTTTAGGCGCGATGGAAAGAATGTATCAACGCAATAAAATTCAAGAAGAAAGTATGCACTACGAAACCCAAAAGCATACAGGTGAATTACCCATTATTGGCGTAAACACTTTCTTAAATAAAAAAGGTAGCAGCAAATCAAAAACTTACAAGATTTTTTTACACTACATGAACAGAAATCCGCCGCTGCTTTAGAAAAATTAAAACACGAGGCAATCAATAACGGAAACCTTTTTGCCGAATTGATGGAAACAGTTAAGTATTGTTCATTAGGCCAAATTACCCACGCATTATATGAAGTAGGCGGACAGTACCGTAGAAATATGTAAGCAAATAAGATTCGGCTTTTAAAATATGCTAACTTGCTGCGTATATAAAAATTAGTAAAATGGGTTTGAAAAAAACAATCTTAACGCTATTAGTAGCTAGCTGTTTTTTATATTCAGCTTCTGCGCAGTATAAAAAAGTTGATACCACCATGAAATTGGGAAAGGCCGGCTATCGTTTGTATTGCAACAATAAAAGTGCAGAAAAAAATAATATAACCATAACACCAGTTGGGTTTGAATCTGGTTCTAGAGAGATTAGTTTTGAAGTCAAGGGAAAGGTAGCCAAAGCAGAAGTAGACGATTTAAATAATGACGGGTTTCCTGATATGGTTATCTATCTCTACACAGGAGTTGGTAATCTTCTTGGAAATGTAATTGGAATTTTGTCGAGTAGTAATATAGATATGCGGCCTGTTGTTTTCCCTGATATAATGGATGATCCAAAATTAAAAATTGGGTATAAAGGGTATGATGAATTTTATTTAGTGGAAGGTAGTTTGATGCGCAAGTTTCCTATATATCAAACTATAGATAGCGCCCAGTCGGTTCCCTCTGGTTCCATTAGACAAATTCAATACCGTGTGGTTCCTGGTGAAAGGGAATCGATGAAGTTTAAAGTGGTAAGAAGTTATGAGGTTAAAAAATCTCAATAGTTGTTGTTCAAATAAAGTACTAGATTTTAAAAATAAGCAAATGCAAAAGTTACTATTTATTGTTGTTGTATTTATTGGTGTTCAAAGTTTTACCGAAAAGTCTTTTGCCCAATCGAATCGAGTAACACTTCCAACGGGTTGGAGTTTATCTCCAGTAGGGCGAAGTTTACCACTAGGAGATCTTCCATTAAACATTGCAGTTAGTCGGTCAAAAAAACTAATGGCCGTAACCAATAACGGACAAGGCGTTCAAAGCATTCAATTGATTGATCCTGTTTCTGAAAAATTATTAGATAGTGTAGTGATTCCAAAAAGTTGGTACGGCTTAACTTTTAGTGCCGATGAAAAACATTTGTATGTTTCTGCAGGAAATGATAATTGGATTAATGATTATGCCATTGAGCAAAATAAATTAATACTAAAAGATTCCATTGTTTTAGGAAAAAAATGGCCCAATAAAATCTCGCCAACAGGTATTGCTATTGATGATGCACAAAAAATCATGTACATAGTTACTAAAGACAATAATTCTTTGTACATCGTAGATATGGCCACTAAAAACTTTACAAAGTATGCACTGGGTGCAGAAGCGTATGCCTGCGTTTTATCGCCAGATAAAAAACAATTGTATATCAGTTGTTGGGGATGCGATAAATTGTATGTATTTGATACGGAGAAAAAAAATATAAGTGTTGAAATTCCAGTTGGCGATAATCCCAACGAAATCTGTTTGAATAAAAAAGGCAATTTGGCATTTGTGGCTAATTCAAATGACAATTCAGTTTCTATTATTGATTTAAAAACCAATAAAGTTATTGAAGTATTAAATGCCGCATTATTTCCTGATGCCCCGAATGGCTCTTCTACCAATGGTTTGGCGCTTAGTGCCGACGAAAAAACATTGTCATTGCCAATGCCGATAATAACTGTTTAGCTGTTTTTGATGTAAATGTTCCTGGTGCAAGTAAAAGTAAAGGGTTTATACCAGTAGGATGGTATCCTACCAATGTGAAAGTGATTGGTAAAAAAATATTTGTATCAAATGGCAAAGGATTTTCTTCCATGGCAAATCCTTATGGACCTAATCCGGTAGGTAAAAAACAAGAAGTGAATTACCAACAAGGAGATATTGCTAAACCTAAAGAAGTGCAATATATAGCTGGTTTGTTCAAAGGAACCCTAAGTATCATTGACGCTCCAACCGATGCGCAATTGGCTACTTATTCTGCAATGGTGTATCAAAACACACCCTATTCCAAACTAAAGGAATTGAATGCAGAAGGTGAAGTAGGTAATGCAATCCCATCAAAAGTAGGCGATAAAAGTCCTATCAAATATGTGTTCTACGTTATTAAAGAAAATAGAACCTACGACCAAGTGTTAGGCGATATAAAGGAAGGAAACGGAGATCCTAGTTTGGTTTTATTTGGCGAAAATGTTACGCCAAACCAACATGCCCTTGCAAAAGAATTTGTTTTGTTAGATAATTTTTATGTGAACGGAGAAGTTAGTGCCGATGGTCATAACTGGACTACTGGTGCTTATGCTACCGACTATTTAGAAAAGAATTGGGTAGTTAGTTATGGTGGTAGAGGTGGCAGTTATGATGGCGAAGGGAATCGATCAGTTGCCAATAATAAAGGTGGATTTATTTGGGACCATTGTAAAAAAGCAGGCGTGAGTTATAGAACTTATGGCGAGTTTGCAGATAACTACAAGCCGAATATTCCAGTTTTAAAAAATCATTTGTGTAATTATTTTACTGGCTTTACAGGGCTAGTTGCAGATACCACACGTTTTAGCCAATGGAAAAGAGATTTTGATTCTTTATTAGCAAAAGGAGAAGTGCCTCAATTTAATACTGTTAGATTTGGGAATGACCATACCGAAGGATTAAGAAAAGGCCGACCTACACCTTATGCACATGTGGCAGATAATGATTTAGCTGTTGGACTTTTTGTTGAATATTTAAGCAAGAGCCCCATTTGGAATGAAACAGCTATTTTTATTTTAGAAGATGACGCACAAAATGGTGCCGATCATGTAGATGCGCATCGTAGCACAGCCTATGTTGCTGGTGGTTTTGTAAAAAGAAATTTTGTTGATCATACCATGTACTCAACTGCCTCAATGTTACGTACCATGGAATTAATACTGGGCCTTCCACCAATGAGTCAATACGATGCTGCTGCAACTCCTATGTGGCGTTCATTTTCAAGTACCGTTCAACCAAAAGGGTTTGTATCAAAAAATAATTTGGTTGATTTAAACGAAAAAAATACTGCCATGAATGAATGGCAACGACGCTCAGAAAAATTTGATTTAGCCAAAGAAGATGCGGTGCCAGATTTAGAATTCAACCGCGTTTTATGGTATGGATTAAAAGGAGAGAATACGCCATTTCCTGGTCCAAAACGGGCTGCTTTTTTCAAACAAACAAAAACACTCGATAAAGATTAGTTTATCGGCCCGATAAAATAACCAATTTGGTCATCATTTTTTCTTGACATAATTCGTCTCTTATTAGCACTAAATAAACGCCACTAGCAACTTTATTGCCCAAGTAGTTTTTGCCATCCCAAATGGCTTGACCGCCAAGTGCACGTGTTTGAAAAACGAGTTGTCCGGTGAGTTCTGTAATTTTAACCAATGCATTATTGCTGAGTCCTCGAATAGCAATGGTTCCGTTGTAATTAGGTAAAACAGGATTTGGGAATACCAAGATATTATTATTGTTTTCTGTAGGCTCGGTGGCCGTGCTTCTAAAACTACAAATGCCATAATTGGTGGCAAAAAATACTTCACCATTTATTGGGTTAATAGCAATTCTTTTTATATCATTTCCTAGTAAGGGGCTATTGTTTTCTGTAAACTGGTAAATGATTTTATCTCCATCTGGCGAAATTAACCAAACGCCATTTTTTGTGCCCACCCATTTTCTATTGGCGCCATCCACCACAATGCATTGAACAATTTCATTACGAAATAATAGCCCTGCAAAACGATCCTGTTGTACAATTGGTAAGATTGCCTCGCAACTACTACCAGAGAAAGCTTCATTAGCACATTGAATAATGCCAATTCCATTATTAGTTCCTATCCAAATAGATCCATTTTTATCTTTCGCCAAACTCAATACGGTATTGCTTGGTAAGTTGCCATTGCCAGATCCTGCTAAATAATTTTTCCATTTATCATCAGATGTGGCTGTCAAATTATTGCCATGGTTATAACAAAAAACACCATTGCCTTTGGGGCTAATAATCCATAACTGATTAGCATCATCTATTACTATTTGGCTTACTGCATTTTCAGTATGTGTAAATGGAATGGAGAAAGAGGCCCAAGTACTATCTTTTAATCGCACCTGTAAATTTTTTGCTGCACCATAATTACTAATCCACAAATTATTGTCTTGGTCAAATGCAAGGCCACTAACCCGGTAACTTGTTCTATCGCCAAGTGCTGGTTGAAGTGTTGAATTCTTTTGCTTATAAATCCGAATATTATCTCCTATTTTATTTATTAATCCACCGCCATAACTCCCCGCCCAAATACTTTGGTTGGCTGGGTCAACGGCCAGCGTAATAAAGTCAAAAACAGAATCTAATTGTGGACTATTGTAATAGTTAGTATTGCTCCAATTATCATCGGCATATTTATAAAATCCATCTCTATTATACTGATAGTTCCATGCATCATTAATACTGCCAGCAGCAACATATAAAGTAGATTCACTAAATACCATATCGCCACTAGCAATGCCTTGTGGTCCGTTTGGAACGAATTGTTCTACCGCACTATTAAACAATGAAAGGCCGCCATAAAAGTCGGCTACCCAAGTATTGTTACCATCTTTTAGTGCATTTTTGGGATACGAAATCACGCCAGGTTTAGAAAGCGTTTGATTGATACTGCCACTTTCGTCCATCAACAATACACGTGCTGCACCACCTGATTTACGTTGGCTAATTTGCAAATAGTTTCCAGAACTATTGGTATTTAATATTGGCCAAACTGCATCTGCATATAACAAAGTCCATTGTCCATTTTTTTGTATAAATAAAGAGTCGTTTTTTTGAATCACTATATTTTTATTTAACACCAATACTTGTTGAATAGCTCCCATACTTAGTCCTCCAGTTCCATTCATTAATTGCCAATTACTATAGTTAGAAATGCTGTTTGATTTTGTATCTGCTTTTTTTAATCCCTCTGTTGTAGCAGCATAAAAAAAACTGCCATCGCTAGTAAAAGCATTTACATTAATTTTTGCGCCATTGACTCCAATAAACCAAGTGTCTTTAATTTCATATTTATTTAGGTCAGCCACAATCACTCCCAATCCTGTAGACAAATAGGCTAAGCCATTGGCACAATAAATTTGATTGATGGTTTTGTTTCCAGCTATGCCAGATCTTTTTATATCACCAATGTTTTTTACAATACCATTTTTTAGTACATCAACATTGGCATTATTATAGCCGATAATCAGTTGCTGCGTAGTTGCATCCCAATCAATTGCTTTTACGCCTATATCATTTAAGCCAGTTGTTTTACTATATCGGGTAATTCCCTCAGTAGCGTCTATTGAAAAAACGGCATTTGAGCTAGCGCAAAATAGCTTGCTACCTTTAACTACTTGAATAGCTTGCTGATATGATAGGTGTTCTCGCCAGTTTCCAATAGGTGTTAAGGAGTTTTGGGCTTTTACCGTAGTAACAAGCATGCAAAAGTTGAGCAATAAACTTAAGTAGATGCCTAAATAACTTAATATTCCCCCAAAATGCTTAATAATTTTCAGTAAATTGTTGCTTAACATGCAATAAAGTTAAGGATTGCCACAAAATCTTGTAGGAATTTTGGGTAAATCTCTACAAAAAATACATGAAAATCGTTACAAGAAATTATTTTAAAATAGATATCTTTGTTTAATCGTAAGAGTTGAAAAAGATAAATAAGGTGCACAATATTAGTTAAATACTATCCCCCCCGGGATTTTATATACTCCTTACTAGTCAGATGGCCTATAATAAAAGTCTTTTTTTAGGAAGCTAACCAAAAAATTGATTAGGTCAGAAATTAGTGAATTGATGGAAAAGCAATTAGGGGTGCTCTCCATCAATATTATAATCCTCTCCTTTCTAGGAGAGGATTTTTTTATGCCCATAATAGAAGGCTTTGGAATGAAAGCCAATAAACCTACTGAATCTATTAATGATAAAAAAGTAGGCAACTAAATTTCAATCAATTTATTTCTAATAGCAAACAAGGCTAAGCCTGTTCTAGTTTTAATGAGTAATTTTTTAAATAAGTTGTCTCTATAAGTATCGATAGTTCTTGGACTTAAATTCATTTCTGCTGCAATTTCTTTATACGTTTTGTCGGTACACACACGCTGAAGAAAATTAAGTTCATTAATAGAGAGCTGGTGAATAGGAGAAATTGAAATATCAGCACTATCAGATTTATTAATATAGTGAATCATTCTATTGCTCACTAGTTCATTAATAAAGTAACCTGAGTCTCTAATAGCAATCAATGCCCTTTTAAAATCTTTAGGGTTACTGTCTTTTAAAATATATCCGCGCGCGCCATTTTTTAACATTCTAATTATGGCGCCATCATTTTCTAACATACTTAAAACAAGCACTTTTGTATCTAGCATATTTAGCTTAATCCAATTGGCAGTTTCGTAACCATCCATAATGGGCATATTAATATCTAATAGTATAATGTCTGGCGGAGGGTTTGATTTTAAAAAGTTGGGTAATGCTTTGCCATTATCTAATGCTGCTACTACTTTAAATTCGTCAAAATTATTAATGATAATGCTTAGTCCAGTACGGAGTAATTCATGGTCGTCAATGATTGCAATAGTGGTCATAATAGTGGATTTATTTTTTAATTTCAATAAAAATATTAGTGCCAGTTGGTTCCTTAGTTTCTATAGTTACAGTAGCATTAATCATTTTTGCTCTTGAAAAAATATTACGTAATCCAATGCCTTTATTTTGGCTTAATACTTCCGCAATATCAAAACCGTCTCCATTATCAGAAATAAGAATTAAACATTTTTGAGGGTCAATCATTTTTATTATGATGCTAATTTGGGTTGCATTAGCATGCTTAAGAATATTATTCAATAATTCTTGTACCATGCGATAAAGAATTAAGCTATTCTCTTTGGCAACAAAATCAAGTATGGAATCATCTGCAACTAATTCTGTTTTAAATTGTCCTGTTTTTTCAATTTGTTGTAGGAGTTGATTTAGGGTTTCTATCATTCCAAATTCTAATAGATTTAAGCTGTTTAAATTATGACTTAAATGGCGTAAATCGCTAATAGCCTGTCCTAACAGGGTATCTATTGTATTTATTTCTTCTGATGGGATTCTATCTGCTAGTATGTTTAAATTTATTCGAGTGAAACTTAAAATTTGTCCAATATTATCATGGATCTCGCCACTAATATAATTCAATGTATTTTCTTGAATTTCCAATTGTGCTTGTAATATTGTTTGTTGAAACTGATTTTTCATTTCGTCTTTTTCTAACTTATTTTTTCTTTGCTTTTGATAAAACATAAAAACGAGTAGCAAATAAAATATACCAATCAGTAAAAAGAAAAGCGTTGCAATTACAATGGCGAGTAATAATTCTTCTTGTTTCTGTTGCATAAAATAAATGAAATACTAAATGAAGAATACAATAATATATTTAGTGCTCTAGTGATTAATAGATATAGGTTATTACCCCTAGATAATAAATTATTTAATAGCATATAATCAAAGAGTGAATTAATAATCACTGATCCCAAATAGAAAAGTAAAATACCAATACAAATCCAAAAAAAAGGTTTTTTAAAAAGGGTTTCATAATGTGTATCGGTTATTATTAGTTCGTAGAGATAAACACAACAGAAGATTACCATAAAAAAAGAACCGAACAAAAGTGTATAGGTATGAAACTGTTCTTTTCCTTGCAGATAAGTATAATTAAGTATTGAAATAAGCATCAATAAAGGAATAAAGTAAGTAGCTATTTTTTTTAAAATAATATGTTTAAAATTTAAAGAGAATAAGTAAGCATAAAAAATTAGTTCAATGGTGGTAAAAAAATTAAATAGCCAATAATTTTTATAATTGGCTTCAAAAAAATGATAACACCATCCAATAAATTCAATCAGTACAGTTAGAAATAAGAATGGAGTGAATAATACAATAGTGGTATTTTTAAGGTGCTTAAAAAACACAACAGAAAGTACAAAACTTAATAACTCAAAGTAAAAATCTACTGACATATTATTTCAATTAGGGGTACAATTGGCCATGGTTTAAATATTCCAAAAAATCAGTGCCAGATTTTGAATGAATTTTATTCTGAAAAGCAGTATTCCCACTAAAAAAAATGGTTGTTCTGCCAATTTTGTTTAAATCATTGCTAGTTTGTTCGGAGTATTGACCAAAGGTTACATATACTTCATCGCCTTGATTTTTTTTAGATAGTATGTTTAAATAGGCTATTAAGTCTTTGATTTTAAAAGCTACAAACTGCGTTTCAGAATCATTTGGGTGACTTAAATGATACGCTTTAAACAATGCCTCCGCATCTGATTGATTAATCAATCCAAATGGCTTTAAATCCATTCCATAATTAATGGATTGGTCTACTATATTTAAAGATTGTTTTACTATTGGCGTTTCTGGTTGTTTTTGACATGCGCTAAAGCAAAAAGCAAATCCTACCATTGATAATAACATAGTTTTATTAATTCTATGCATCTTAGTTTTATTTAATAATCTAAGATATTAATTAATTATATATATAAATTGAACTAATTTGACCATTATATTGAATAACAATATAATATAACTAAAATAAATTTAACAAAATCGCTTAAATGACGAAATAAAGATATTATTTAGTCTTTCTAACAATAAATGTTCGCTTGTTATTTGAGGTAATTAGTGATGGTTTTAAAGTTTACAAGTCCTATTACCAATAGCAAAACTAAGGCTGTAAATAAGGTATAAAAGGAAGGGTAAGAGGCAACATATATTTGCTTTTGCTGTAACCAATATCCCAAGAAAAACTGGGTAATTCCAATTACAATAAATGCAATAAAAACAATAATAATATTTGGAGGAAAAAATCGCTTCATTAAAAAAATACGTAATTGTTTTGGCGAAGCGCCTAACAATACTAATAGTTGAATTTCATCTTTACATGAAGCGATGGTTAATTGAATAAATAAGGTAAATATCAGTAATGCAAAGGCTAATAAAAGAACCCCGGTGATAGCTGATATATTTACAACATAGCCAACAATTTGGCGATACCTACTAAAACGTGTTTTTTCGGCATCTGTAATTAATCCGTTTGACTGAAGGTATTTTTTTAGTGCCGGATTCCCTGGATCTTTTGTACGAACAACCACCCTTGAAGGTTTGTTGTTGCCATCTATTGGCGCAAAATGTTTATTAGCCCAATCCATAAAGTTCTGTGGCACCATCATTGATGAAATACGATTACTCAAACCAACAACCCTTCCTTTCATTTCATAAGGAGTTCCATTGCCTTGAAGGGTTACTTTAAGCACTACCATCTTTACAACTTGTGGTGTTAATTGTGGTAAGTTTTGTGAAAAAGAAAATTGGAAATTATAAAAATCTAAAAATTGATTTGGAACAATAATGGGAAGGAATGCCGATGTTTCATCCCATTGCCAATCTTTATTATTAATGTCAATGAATTCTGCTGGAACACTCTCAAAAGCAATATCAGTATAAAAGGGGAATCGCTCACTATTGCTTTGAATAGATGCTTTGAACCTACTTGGTGTTAAACTTCCCACGGATTCAAAAAAAGGTTGCGCTTTAATGTTGGCAATTTCTTTTTCCGACAAACTACTTGCGCCTACTGTTTCGTTGGTCAGTTCTTTATTTAGTACCAAAAAATTAGCAACACTATCTTGGTTGTTTTTGCCGTTTAATAATTGGTAATAATTTACTTGTAATTGAACTGCCATCAATAATAAAATAATTGCTACCGATAATCCAACCAATGCCATTACAAAGCGCGCTTGTCCAGCGCTATTGTAAATGAGTTTATGGAGGAGACGGTTCAACTGTTTCATTTAAAGTGAGTATTGATGGGTATAATTAAAATGTTTGTCGGCTTCTAAATCTGCAATAACTAATCCTGCATTTCTAGCCTTACATTCGCTATCAATTAATGCGGCTGCTTTTGCAATATTTCTATCGTCTAAATGACTAAATGGTTCGTCCATCAATAGCCAGTTAAACGGCTGCACCAATGCCCTTAAAATAGCAATTCTTTGCTGTTCTCCATAACTACAAGTACCTGTTTTTTGTTGTAATAATTGCGTAATACCAAGTGTTTCGGCCATCCATTCAATTTTTTCTTTTGAACAGTAACTAGGTGATAGCAAACGTTTCAACTCAATATTTTCAAAGGCCGATAAATTTGGAAATAATTGTAAGTTTTGAAATACCACACTTAATTTATGCTGACGCATTTGGGCCAACTCATCTACGGAAAGTTCTTGTAATGATTTTCCATCTATTAAAATATTGCCAGTATAGTCTTTTCTAATGCTATATAATGTATTTAAAAAAGTGGTTTTTCCTGTTCCACTAGGCGCTTGAATTTTAATGTATTCGCCAGGCAATAAAGCTAAATTTGTATTCCACACATCCGATGTTTTTTGCAGCAAACGGTCTTTTAATACAAATGGAACTACTTGCTTTAATTCAATACGCATGGCTATAAATTGTATCGTATTAATTGGTTCTAATAATGGAGGGTACTCCTGAAATAAATTTATCTTCTAATGCACGGTCTGCTTTTGTCGCTTCACGCATATCGGCTACTATATCAGAAAATAATGCAGCAAGTGTTACCAGGCTATTTTGCTGTTGATTATTTAATCGGATTTCTAATTTTCCATTAACAGATTTTCCATCAAAATTTTCTGAACTAGCCATCATGTCTTTGAAAGTGTTTTTAGCAGTAATCATAGAATTTTTAAATCCCCCATTTGCCCTAGGTAAATAACTAGCAATGGTATTAGCAATATCAAAATAAGCTAGGGTTGATTTTCCTTTAAATTGATTGAGTGCGTCATTACTAATAACAGCCTTGTTTTTATTAGATACATACTGCGTATACGTTAATGAGTCACTAGCAATTATACAATTCTTTTCATCTGCCACTAAATACATGCCTAAAAATGATAATAATTTGCCGGCTTTAAAACTGTTGCCAGTTTTAGTAACATAACCAAGTTCGGCGGCTTTATTCATAATTTTTGTAAAACTTAGAGCATCTCCAACGGGAGCATTAAAAACCATTTTTCCAAATGAACTGATATTAAATTGGTCAGTATTTTTTAAGTCGGATTTTTGATTTTCTACTTTTCCTAAATCAGAAATTACAACAGCAATATCTCCTTTTAAACATTTGTATAATTCTTGTGCGCTAAATCCTGTTTTTTCCATCAATCCATTCACCAAATTGTCTACTTCTAATTCTTTTAATAGGCCGCCAAATATTTGTGGATTAAAAGAGGCTAGCATAATCAGATTAATATTCTCAGAAGGATAGTGATCGATTAAAGAAAGGTTTACAGTTGGTCCGGCATATTTTTTTAAAATAGAACTTAATAATGGATTAGTATAAGTACGTGTAGTAGCCACTATTTTACCATCATCAAAATTTAAAGAAGCTGCGAGGTAATTGTCTTTTAATAGTTCTTCTAATTTAGGCAATTGCAATGGCATGCCACTTAACAAATTTAAAGTGTTATTTGAGGTAGTAAAAGCAAAACCATCTGATTTTGTATTAATCAAATCAACAAATGCGCTAACACTTACAATTGATTCAGATTCTTTTAAATGATAATAACGATCAACTTCTTTTTTTAACTCAGCCGCAACACTTATTTTTTCTGGCACAATAAACTTCATGGCAACTGTATCATAAACAGGTACAATATTGCGCTCATACCTGGTGGCAATAACTGTTTTTTCGTCCCAAGAAATCATACTGCCATCAGTATTCATTAAGTATGAATAATTTGATTCGCGTTCTATTTTTTTATTCGAGAAATCAGCTTGTTTAACCAAATATGCTTCAAATGTTTTGGCATCTTTTAAACGCCCCATCACATTAAATACATTTGCTTGACTAGTATTTGGTAGAACTCTGTTTAGAACAAAAAGGTAAAGTTTTTCATTCCAATTAAAACCAGAACTATCCCTTAATGAAAAGAACTTTGTTTTATTTACAAGTTCTTCAGCATCTGTTTTAAAAAGTTTGTTAATTAGGGTATCTATATTAATGCCTGCTTTCTCTAATTTATCAGCCATATTCTTTGGATCTACAGCAATTACAGCAGTAATATCTTTAGGAATATATTTTGTGTTTTTTACACTATTGTTTGAGCAAGCGCTCAATAGAATTACTACGAGTGAAATGCTAATAAATTGAGTAGATATGGTTTTCATAAAAATACTTTAACAGGTTAATGCTTCTAAGATACCTGATCCACGAAGGACTAAAGGAACAATGGTACTTACTTCTGTATAGACTGATAAACGGCTTCCTGGATGGTTGGTCGAACGTTCATCGTACTAATTTTATTATTGTTTCTAGTGGGCGTAACTCTATTGGATAGAAAAATATAAATCAATTTATCTTTTGGATCAACCCAAACACAGGTGCCAGTAAAACCAGTATGGCCAAATGTTTCTGCCGACACACTCGCACTAGGATAAGGTTCTTTTCTTGTTGCATTGTCTTTTTCTGGTTTGTCGAATCCTAGTCCTCTTCTGCTAATATCACTATTGTAAGCCGTGAATTGGTCAACGGTTGATTTTTTTAACAATCGTATACCATTTAAGGTTCCGCCGTTTAAAAGCATTTGATACAATTTTGCTAGATCATAGGCATTGCTAAATAATCCTGCATGTCCTGCTACTCCACCAAACATTGCAGCACCTTCGTCGTGTACGTCTCCGCGAAGCAATTGTTGTCTAAAATGTTTTTCATCTTCTGTTGGAATAATATTTCCCAATGCCATTCTTTCTCTTGGTTTAAATCCAGTAGTGGTCATTTGAAGTGGTTCGTAAAAATTAACGCGCGCATAATCATTCAAAGGCAATCCACTAACAGCTTCTACTATTTTTCCAAGGAAAATAAAATCATTATCACTATAAACATAATGTCCTGCTGGGGTTAGCTTGCTTTTAAGAATGCGTTGATACAAACTGTCTTGCCAATCGTTGCGTAAATAAATATCTTCGGCAACCCTAAATTGATGGGTAGCATCTTTTTGTTTGCTAAAGTATTCCGGTTTTGGTAATCCAGTTGCAGTATCAATTACTTCTCTGTAAAAAGGAATAAATGGATTCAAACCAGCTTGGTGTAATAAAATATCTTTTAGTTTTAAACCTGCTTTATCAGAACCTTTAACCCAAGTCAAATAATCGCCCAAAGTTTTTTGTAAATCTATTTTTCCTTCTTCCAATAATTTCATAATAGAAACGGTTGTGGCGGATACTTTTGTAACCGATGCAAGGTCATACACCATATCAATATTAATGGGTTCTTTTCTGTCGAAATTGGTATAACCAAATGCTTTGTTGTAGGCAATTTTTCCATCTTTTGCTACTAGTAC
>JAPLEL010000170.1 GCA_026391415.1 Bacteroidota bacterium | reverse complement strand
GGCCGGCTGATCGACTGTGCCGTCCTCGTTGCGGTGGGCATCACCGCCGACGGACGGCCTCAATTGGAATGAGTGTAAACATTCGCAAAAAAATTCCATACGCAGAATCTAACTACGAGTATTTTCACAAAGGCATCGACGTATCTGCATTGTCTTTCCATAAAATGTTGGCTGTTGCTAAAAAATTAGACGCTATCAACGAATGGGGTAGCGTAGTTGCATTAACATATATGGCTGCACAAAGGGTATTTCCTTTCTATACAGATATGGCAGATATTAAATCAATGCTAGAATCTATTGCCCGTAGTTTTGGCTACCAATACGGATTAGATAAAAAAGTACGGATTAACACTATCTCTCAATCTCCTACCAAAACCACTGCAGGTACTGGTATAAAAGGATTTAGTGATTTCTTTGATTATGCCGATGCCATTGCCCCATTGGGAAATGCCTCTGCAGAAGATTGCGCCAACTATTGCGTTTCACTCTTCTCTGATTTTACAAGAATGGTTACCATGCAAAATTTATTTCACGATGGCGGTTATTCTAATACTGGCGTGAGTGATGCAGTTTTGAAAAAATTGGGGTTACAATAAAATAATATCGAGGCGTTTAATATTTAAACATCTTTACTAAAATACATACTATGCCTTGGATTGAAATTGTAGGTTTATTTGGCGCTTTTTTAAGTTCTATCACATTCATACCACAAGTATGGTTGGCTTGGAAAACAAAAAGTGTAGGTGATTTAAGTTTGGGAATGTTATTGATTGTTTTTACGAGTGTACTAGTTTGGTTGGTCTATGGATTTTACCTACAACTATTACCAGTGATTATTGCCAATAGCATCATCTTTTTATTGTCCTTACTATTATTGTATTTCAAATTTACTTTTCCAAAAAAATAGTTTTTGGCAAATTCTTTATAAATAGAGCCGGTTTCAACTGAAACAGTCTGTGCCTAAAAAAGACCTCAAGTTGTATAAAAAATAGAGCCTGTATCAAATTGATACAGGCTCTATTTTTACTTTCCTAATTAGATTACTCCAATTTGGTTTTACCAATTATTTTTAAACCTCCCAATTTTTTTAAGTCTATCTCAACTATTAATTGGGGATATTAATGTTAGTATTCGTCTTCATTAAACATGAAGTCTTCATGACTTGGGTAATCGGGCCAAATATCTTCAATACTCTCGTATATTTCACCCTCGTCTTCTAGCTCCTGTAAGTTTTCAACCACTTCTAGCGGTGCACCACTACGAATTGAATAATCTATCAACTCATCTTTTGATGCAGGCCAAGGCGCTTCTTCTAGGTAACCTGCTAATTCTAATGTCCAAAACATACATTTAAAATTTTTGCAAATGTAATCGTATAAATGAAATAACCAAACGCAAGTTTTATAAGTAGTGGAAAGAAATCATTAATTTTTGCCAACAATGCAGTTCGCTGTT
Source organism: Bacteroidota bacterium (assembly GCA_026391415.1). Lineage (GTDB taxonomy): Bacteria > Bacteroidota > Bacteroidia > Chitinophagales > Chitinophagaceae > Sediminibacterium. Next base: position 8,100 of record JAPLEL010000170.1, on the reverse strand, counting down.
GTACGTTTGCATAGCTAAATACAACTGAAACAGATGCTAAAAGCACAAAATATCACCAAAAAGTACGAACAGTTAGTTGTTTTAAAAGGGGTATCTATTGAGGTAAAAAAAGCCGAAATAGTAAGTATTGTAGGTAGTTCTGGGGCAGGAAAGAGCACATTATTGCATATTTTAGGCACTTTAGACCAAACCGACTCGGGCAATATATCCATCAATAACCAGCAAATTGACCAACTAAAAGGGCGGGCACTAGCCGCATTTAGAAATAAACATATTGGATTTGTTTTTCAATTTCACCATTTATTACCAGAATTTTCGGCACTAGAAAATGTGTCTATTCCAGGATGGATTGCGGGTAGAAATAAAAAAGAGGTAGAAGCAGAAGCTGTTGCACTATTAACAAAACTAGGTTTGGCAAATAGAATTGAACACAAGCCCCAACAATTATCTGGTGGAGAACAACAAAGAGTAGCGGTTGCCCGCGCGCTCATAAATAAACCCGTTATTATTTTTGCCGACGAGCCAACAGGTAATTTAGACAGTAAAAATGCGCGCGAATTGCACGAATTATTTGTGTCATTACGCAACGAGTTTCAGCAAACTTTTTTAATTGTTACACACAACGAAGAACTTGCAGGAATGAGTGACAGAAGGCTTTACATGAAAGATGGCCTAATGGTTCCTTAAAAATTGATTAACTAATTCTTGGCTTCCAAGGAATATCATCAACGCCTAATTGTAGTCCAATATATCTGGCTAGTACAAATAAATAATCGCTTAATCGATTAAGGTATTTTAACACCAATGGATCTACAAAAATATCTTGCTCATTCATATTTACGCAACATCTTTCTGTGCGTCTACAAATACAACGAGCCACATGTGCAGTAGAAATGGCAGCATGACCTCCAGGTAAAATAAATGATTTCATTACTGGAAGTACCTCATTCATTTTATCTATTTCATTTTCTAAAAAAACAATATCTGCTTCTTTTAAATCAGGAATTTTCATTAAGGGTTCTTTTTCTGGATCGCAGGCTAAAGATGATCCTACTGTAAACAACCTGTCTTGAATTTCTTTAATTGTGGCTTTAGAGTGCTCGTCAAGCAATTGGTCTCTGAGAAGTCCTACATAAGAATTTAGTTCATCTACAGTGCCGTAAGCGTCAATACGAATATGGCTTTTGGGCACTTTGGTTCCGCCAATTAAACTCGTTTTGCCTAGGTCTCCTGTTTTGGTATATATTTTAAATGACATTATTTATATCGATTATAATTATTGAATCTTCCCATATAACAAAAGTAATTTTTAAAGGTTCAAAAATAAAAAAAGAGAGACTTACATCTCTCCACAAGTTCTCTACTATATTTTAGCCAGATTAATGACTATGTGTAATATTTTCTGTTTCTTTTACCCTATCGCTTTCAACTACTCCATCCCTCAAACGCACTACCCTGTGGGCATAAGCAGCAATATCTTCTTCGTGCGTAACTAAAACAACAGTATTACCAGCGTCTTGAATTTTTCCAAACAAACGCATTACTTCTGCTGATGTTTTAGAATCTAAATTTCCAGTGGGCTCATCGGCCAATAAAATAGAAGGATTATTTACAAGTGCGCGAGCAATAGCTACACGTTGAATTTGTCCGCCACTCAACTCGTTCGATTTATGATGACTTCTATCTGCTAGGTCTACTTTTTTTAGCGCCTCCATAGCGCGCTCCATTCTTTCTTTTTTACCTACCCCTGCATAAATTAAAGGTAGCGCCACATTCTCTGCAGCAGTAAGTCTTGGTAAGAGGTTGAATTGCTGAAACACAAAGCCTATCTCGGTATTACGCACTCCAGCCAAGTCATCATCTGCCATTTTACTAACATCCTTGCTATTTAAAATATACTTTCCGCCCGTAGGAGAATCCAAGCAACCCAAAATATTCATTAGGGTACTTTTACCACTTCCAGAAGGCCCCATTAACGCTACATATTCGTTTTTAAAAATATCCAAACTAATTCCCTTTAAAACAGAAATTGCTTGGCTTCCCATAAAATAACTTTTTTGAATATCTTCTAATTTGATAATAATATCGTTCATAATACAAGTGTTATTGGTGGTTACAACAAAGCGCCTACTTATTAATTACTTTGGGTACTTTAAAAAATTGGGTGTCTGAAACGGGTGAATTTAGTAATGCGTCTTCGCGAGAAACGCTTCCTGCAACCGCATCTTCTCTTAAAACATTTAGCGCATCGCCCATGTGTAATAAAGGCTCAACGCCAGTGGTATCAACCGTATCAAGTTGCGCTATAAAGCCCACCATTTTTTGCAAATCTGCCTGATAAGCCAATTTATCTGCTTCACTAAATTGCAGCTTCGATAAATTAGCAAGGTTCTCCACCAATTGAGTTGTTATTTCCATTGCAACAAAAATAAATGAAAGCACGAGAATTCTACTGAGTTATTGTTAAAAGGCAATTAAAGCAAAACAATGGTGATATTAATTGATATGGTTTAGGAGTAAAATGAATTACAAAAAATTGCTATTTCAAATTTTACATCTTACAAACGCAAAAAAAGCTACTTAATAAAATATCAAGTGACATTCAATCACAATTAGTAGGTATTTTTCTAGAAAACTACTAATCCTCAAAATATAATACCATTTTTTCGTCAAAAAATAACAGTAAAAGGCCAATCATGCGTTTACTAACATATATGTGTAAAAACTTAACATTATCAAATTAATAAATTTGATTTTATAAATTAAATTTGCAATAACAAAATCCCCCCGACCATGCTAATCTATGTATTGCTTGCCGTATACCTTGTAAGCCTATTTATTGCATATAAAGGTGCATCAGTTTCTGAAGAATAATACTAACACACAGTAATGATATTGTAGAAATTGACAAAAACTCAGCATAAAATGTATGCTGAGTTTTTTTTTGCCCTAACTTCGGGTAATTAGTTGCATAACTAACTAATTTTACCAAAAATCTTACTTAAAATATCTATATGCAAAATCGTTCAATAAAAAAGGTAGCAGTATTAGGTAGTGGTGTAATGGGTTCTAGAATTGCATGCCATTTTGCAGGAATAGGTATTCCAGTATTATTATTAGATATGGTTCCAGCTGCAGCGGCAGAAAGCAGCAAACCAGCTGAACGCAATAAATTGGTGAACGATGCATTAACAGCAGCCATTAAAAGCAATCCTTCTCCGGTTTATAATAAAGATGTGATTAAGCGTATCAGCACCGGCAATTTTACCGATAATATGAAAGATATTGCTGCTGTTGATTGGATCATAGAAGTAGTGGTAGAGCGCCTAGATATTAAACAATTAATTTACGCGCAGGTAGAACAATTTCGCAAGCCCGGAACCTTAATTAGTTCTAACACCTCGGGTATTCCTATTCACCTAATGGCAGAAGGCCGATCCGATGATTTTAAAAAACATTTTTGTGGAACGCATTTCTTTAATCCGCCACGTTATTTGCGTTTGTTAGAAATTATTCCAACTGAATTTACCGACCCTACAATCGTAGCATTTTTATTACATTATGGCGATGTGTTTTTAGGGAAAACAACCGTACTCTGCAAAGATACGCCTGCCTTTATAGCCAATAGAATTGGGGTATTCAGCATCATGAGCATTTTTCATATCATGGAAAAACTCGGTTTGAGTATTGATGAAGTAGACGCACTTACCGGACCCATTATTGGCCGACCAAAATCAGCCACTTTTAGAACTGCCGATGTTGTAGGAATAGACACTTTGGTGAAAGTAGCAAAAGGCGTTGCAGACAATTGCCCTAACGACGAATCAAAAGCCCTATTTACCATTCCAACTTGGTTAGAAACCGTTGTAACCAATAATTGGTTGGGCGATAAAACTGGGCAGGGTTTCTTTAAAAAAACAAAGACTGCTGCAGGAAAAGAAATTGAAACGCTCAACTTACAAACCATGGAATATGGGCCCCGACAAAAGCCCAAATTTGCTAGCCTAGAAGCAGCAAAACCCATTGAAGACATCAAACAACGCATACAATTATTAAGTGCTGCCCCAGATAAAGCTGGCGAATTTTACAGAGCATTTCACTTTTCATTATTCTCTTATATTTCACACCGCATACCAGAAATTAGTGACGAAGTATATCGTGTAGACGATGCCATGAAAGCTGGATTTGGTTGGGAAATTGGCGCCTTCGAAAGTTGGGATGCAGTAGGTGTTACTAAAACAGTAACTGCCATGAAAGCTGCTGGATATAGCATTGCAGCATGGGTAGAAGAAATGCTTGCATCGGGTGCAAATAGTTTTTTTACAGTAAAAGATGGCAAGCGATTATTTTATGATATTGCAACAAAAAATTATTTGCCAATTCCGGGCGGAGAAGCATTTATTATTTTACATAACCACCGCGATAAAACAATTTGGAAAAATAGTGCTTGCAGTTTAGTAGATATGGGCGATGGCGTAGCAGGTTTTGAATGGAGCACTAAAATGAATAGTATTGGTGGAGAAGTGTTGGAAGGATTAAATAAAGCAATAGGCATTGCAGAAGATAGATTTAAAGGATTGGTAATAGCCAATGAAGGAGCCAATTTTAGTGCAGGAGCCAATGTGGGTATGATTTTCATGCTTGCAATAGAACAAGAATACGATGAGTTAGATATGGCCATTCGCCTATTTCAAAATAGTATGATGCGCGTACGCTATTCTTCAATACCAGTTGTAATAGCACCACATGGATTATCATTAGGAGGTGGATGCGAAATTAATTTACACGCCGATAAAGTTTGTGCAGCAGCAGAAACATATATTGGTTTAGTTGAAATGGGTGTAGGATTAATTCCTGGCGGAGGAGGCACCAAAGAATTTGCATTGCGCGCAGGAGATGATTTACACGAAGACGAACCAGAAACCGTAACCTTAAAAAACAGGTTCTTCTCCATTGCAACAGCCAAAGTAGCAACTTCTGCACAAGAAGGATTTGATATGGGTATTTTAAGAAAAGGCCAAGATGAAATAGTTATGAATGCTGGCCGAAGAATTGCAGCCGCTAAAAAAAGTGTCATAGAATTATACGACAAAGGATACACCATGCCAGTGCAACGAAAAGACGTGAAAGTAATGGGGCGCGCGGGTTTGGGCGCTATCTATGCAGGTATTAATGCCATGTGGCGCGGTGGTTATGCAAGTGAACACGACAAACTAATTGCTACAAAATTAGCCTATGTATTATGTGGTGGCGATTTAAGCGAACAAAGTTTGGTCAGCGAACAATACCTATTAGATTTAGAAAGAGAAGCGTTCTTAAGTTTATGTGGCGAAAAGAAAACCTTAGAAAGAATTCAAAGTGTTTTAAAAAGCGGCAGACCCATTAGAAATTAATATTTATTCAACCTGATAAACAGCCCAGTTCTTAGTTTCAAACATCAAGAGTGTATGCAAATTTTTATTTGTTTGCATTAAATTTAAATTATAAGAATTGAGTACTGTTAAGTTATGCGTAGGATTTAAAGTCTTAGCAATTAATATATATTTAGCTGCCACTTTAGGATTTTCTACAACTGTAACAAACGTTTTTTCGTGAGGCAAAATCAATCCTTTTAAATTGCCAATATGCACCACAACATCATAAGCCGAGGCATCGTCTATTAAAATTTTTTTCTGTTCACTTACTAATCCTTTAATATAGTCCGCAACAATATTTGACTCGCTCAACACCCTAGCATTACCCATTTTACTAGGTAAAGATTGCATCTCTTCGGCAAACTGAATTTCTTCAGTAGCATCTGTATGCCTAAAAAAATAAAAACCCATTACAATAGTTAATACACTAGCTACACCAAAAATCCAAGAAGCCGTTTTAATGGAATATTTATCTGTACCATAGTAACAAATAGTTACTAGTGCAATAGGAATGAATAATAAAAAATATCCCATTGATAGGGTGTATTTATAATCAAGCAGCATTAATGAATAATAAAAAAGCATTGACAAAATTGTAAATAATTCATATAATTTTCCTTTAAATAAAATTAATGCTGCAATAAATAAAGGTGTTAGAAATAAAATGAATCCTTGAATGACAATTTGGCTTTGAAATAAAAAGTTATTTCTAAGAGGATCAGTCATTAAGTTGGTTGCAATTCGGTTGCCAGTAATACGCCAATTAGCATATTGACTATCTAAAAAATAAGTGGCAGATCCTGTAAACTCAATATTTAAAGCCCTAAACAATACCACAGCAATCAAGGGCAATAAAAATATAATCAAGTACAAAGAAACAGTTCTATTGGCTAGTTTACGGCGTAATGAACGATTGTTAAGCATTTCTGTATATTGAAAAAGTGGCGAATCTGTACTCCCAGCTTTTACACCATTTAATGATACCAAAAATATAAAAGGAAAAAATGCTAATATTAACCAAATGAAATCGTAATTCGAAAATATAAAACAAGTTATGTACAAACTTGCCATTGACAAATGATAAGTAACCGGTCGTTTAAAATACCTGAAAAAAGATCGAAAAATTAAAAAAGCAAAAAATTGTACAATAGCATTTTTTCGGCCTGTAACTGCTGCAAATACAAACATTGGATGTAATGTAAATAAGGCGAGCACCAATGGAACATATAATTTATAAGAGAATTTAGACAATTTAAATTCTTCTACTATCATATAAAATAATAGCGCAATAATTACAATAGATGCTGCAACTGGGGCAAATAAATAGCCAAATGGAACAAACAATAAAGCAGATAGAAAAACCAAACTAGGAAAAGTAAAACCGAGTATTAAAATTACATTGTCTTTTGCCTGAAACAATAACATTAATTTTTCGGAATAAAACAAACTAGACGAATGTTCAAATCCATCACGTTTTAATAACCATGCAATAATTAAATAGAAACCAATTAAAAAAATGGTTAATATTTTAGTAAGGTTTTTAGGCATATTATTTTACTATTTCAGCCTCATTTAATTGTTGAACAGTTGCGCTGCTACTTAATTTGGTTAATCCATGCTCTGTTTTTTCCCAATAAAAAGGCTTATAAATTAATTGCCACAAACCTTTGTAAGCAGCAATAGAATGCATTAGCCAATATATGGGGTTTAGTGCACCAAATAAAATAAGCTCATAATACTTTCGTTTAAACACAGATAGCATATTTACGTATATCATTAGTACATTACCTGCCACCAAATTAAAAGTATCAATATATAAAACCCATTCTGGAAATAGTGCTGTTACAAATGCCAACTTTACAATTGCATAAATCAAAAGAAATAATAATAATATAGGATACAATAAAAAAGTAATAGAAGTACCGGTAATAAAAAAATTAAATCCTAAAAAACCACGCCAACCAATACGTCGAATTAATTGCGCAGGATTACGCATGTGTACTAAAGTAGTTTGCATATAGCCTTTAATCCACCTCGAACGTTGGCGTATCCAGTTCATTGGCTCGTTATTAGCTTCTTCAAAAGTGGTACTATTTACTATGCCAACTTTGTATCCTTTTTCAAATACACGCACGCCTAAATCGGCATCTTCTGTAACATTAAAGGGATCCCATCCTCCTAACTCAATTAGTTTGTCGAACTTAAAATGGTTACTAGTACCACCTAAAGGAATGGGTACATTCAACGACAATAAACCAGGTAACATATAATCGAACCAATAGGTATATTCTAGTGTAAACATGCGCGTAAGCAAGTTTTCGTTTTTATTAAAATAATTTAAAGCACCCTGTAATACCACAAATTCATCCGGAAGTTTTTTAAATAAGGCTACGCATTTTTTTAGTTGATCAGACTCTGGTACATCTTCGGCATCATAGATAGTTAAGTATTTGCCTTTACAAAAATACAAACCATAATTACAAGCTTTTGGCTTTGTTTTGGGCATATGAAAGGGTACCACAATTGTTTCAAAATTTGCCGGAAAATCTAAATCTCTAACAGCGTTTAAGGTTTTTTCGTCGTCTTCTTCAATTAATAATTTTACATCTAGTTTTCCTTTGGGATAGTCTAAACTTCGCAAGTTCCAAATTAGCTTTCTAATTAAGCGATCTTCTTTATATACTGG
>JAPLEL010000172.1 GCA_026391415.1 Bacteroidota bacterium | reverse complement strand
CTTTTGGCCTAATTCCTTAAACCACCCTTTTTTATCGGGGGGCAAAAGTAAACGCCTTTATTTTGTTAACCAAAATTTAATGGGTGTTTATAACCCCTTATTTTGATTAGTAATAAATCGAATTTTTAAGAACTAATTCCGATACTTTTTTATCGGGCTGCAAAGGTACAACATCTATACGCACTAACCAAACCTTTTGTTGTATTTGTTTAATAAACCATGTATTATTTTCTCGAAGAACTACGCTTTTTTACCGGCGGGTTGCAAAAGTAAGGATGCAGGGGTTCTTAAACAAATAATTAAAAGCAAAACCGTGATTTAATTCTAAATGTATTGTTAAAGCATTTATACGAAATACACTAATCAATTCAAAATGAATGATTTATAATACTCCCAACTATTACAATAATTTAAAATAAATAGTAAATTATGCCAAAGGCGTAGGCCCGCCATAGTGCATAGGTATTTCAACTTGCTCTAGATCGTGGATAGTTCCATTGGCGGCTTCGTATCTTTCAACGTTTTCGGCCATTGCTTTCATAAAACGTTTGGCATGCATGGGCGTTAAAATGATTCTAGATTTCACCTTACTCTTTGGCGTACCAGGCATTACATTAACAAAATCAACCACAAACTCGGCATGGCTATGGGTAATGATGGCAAGGTTGGCATAACTGCCTTCTGCTATTTCTTCACTGATTTCAATATTTAATTGCGGGTTGGGTTGTTGTTCCATATAATTTTATTAAGAGGGCAAATGTATTGAAAAGGCAATAAAGCGCATAAAAAAACCACCCGAAGGTGGTTTTTTTATGCTATAAATAAAGCAAGACTATTTTTTAGTATAAATATCAAAACAATCACGGAATGCAGAACCGTTGAAAACAGTATGGTGAATCATAAACTGTGTTTGAGCAGCATTCGCAGTAATAACTGGTGCAAATGTGATTGTAATTCCATTTGCAGTATAAGCGCCTGATAATTCAGAAGGATTAATAGCGGCTTTTAAATTAGTTAATGAACCAACTTTTGTGCCAGCAAAAGAAATCAACATGTTAGGTTGTACATAGTATCCTGTAGGAACTAATACACTTGTTGGATTTACTGGTAAAAAGTCAATTGAACTATTAGTGAAAGATCCACCATTTCCAACTGGATAATTGGCTAATGTCATACCTAACTTTGGTTGAGGAGCGGGCATAACTTCTGCGTTCCATCTCCAGAAATCCCAAGTATAACTTCCAGCAATAGCACATCCAATTGTGTGTAAATATAACTTACCAAAGTTTTGGCTAATGATAATTCCACTAGCGTTACTTGGAGTTAATACTAACATGTAAGAATTAGATGGGCTAATTTTTGAAGGATAGAATACACATCTAGCTTTAGCAGTTCTTGTTCCGGCTTTAATGACTACAGTAGGCGTTAATAACTTGAACAAAGAATCAGGCATAGCTGAGTAAGCAATACCATCGCCAGCTAAATTATCGGCATTAGCTCCAACATTTGGGCCAATAGTTACAGTTAAATCTGTTGCTAAAGTAACAGGTCCGTTTAACGTAATAGTGAAATTAGCTGTATCTGAAGTATGGTAAGCAGGGTACAATAATGCACCACCTCCAAAATACTGAAGACCTGAGTTAATAGTAGTACCCGTTGGTGTTGGGAACTCAATTTGTAAAAAAGAAGCGGTTAGGTTCTCTCCGTTCACAACAGAGTTAACAGACTTTAAACAAGAAGTTAAAGCTAAACTTAGTGTGATGACCGTGAGAAGACTTTTAAATATTTTTTTCATAATTTAAAAATTTAAAGTGTGGTATTATTTAGCCCAGAAAATTTTAGAAGTAAACGGTGAAATGCTTTTTGGCATATTAGTACCATTGTACTGACCTTCAGCTGAAGGATATACGATTCTGGTAGGTAATCTGTCGGCAGCAGTGCTTTCAGAAACCACAGAAGCAAAAGTAGTAATATCAGATGCAGCGTTTGTTCCCCAAACGATGGTAGGATATCCTGTTCTGCGGTATTCGTTCCAACCTTCTTCGCTATTAACATAGTTCATAGCAATGTATTTCTGAGTAATAATTGCTTCTACTTTTTGAGCTGTTGTTGTATTCAACGCAAAGTTTACAAATGGATTAGTTCGGTTGTCATTAGTGTACTGTGTAATAGCGGCAGCTACTGGCGTTACCAATGTTCCATCTTCTTTTGTTAAAGTATAGTTGAATGCAGATGTAATACCACTTGTAAACATGGTTGCAGCAACTTCAGTTGTAATTCCAACAACAGCAGCTTCAGCTCTTAAGAAATAGGCTTCAGCAGCAGTCATTAATGGATATCCAACAGTTGGTCCTTTTAATGCGCCAGAAGCATTACCAGCTGAAGCACCCACTCTAGCAGTTGAAGGGTACCATGGTCCTCCAGGAGGGCAAGATGGCATTGAACCACTCACTTCATTTCCTAAACGGTTAGCTACAACACTAGGATATTGATAATAAGTAGCAGCGCCTCTAATAGGATCGATTACTTTTGTTCCATTGTAGAAAGTTAAAATGAAACGAGTAGCTATCCAAGATGTAGTAGCATTACCACCTGTATAACTATAACCCCATGTATTCCATTTTGGATTTTGACGACCATTGTCTCTTTTATAACCTGGGTTGATTAATGCATCTGTGGTTAAGAAGCCATCAGCACTAAAAGTAGTATTAGCAAAAGCAACACCAGATGCTTTACCTCTTACAATTAAACGCAATTTGATGGTATTAGCCAATTGTTTCCATTTGGTCATATCCCCAGCAAAAACTATGTCGGAAGAACCCAATGGTGTAACACCAGGGAAAGCATTACCAACATTAATTTTAGCAATAGCACTATCTAATTCTGTAGCCAAACTTTTATAAATGGTTTTGCCATCTGTATAAGTAGGGGTTAAGTTAGCGGAACCTTTTAATGCATCTGTGTAAGGAACGTCATTATAAGCATCTACTAATAATTGAAAACCAATTACATGCATAATTTGTGCAACACCAGCAAAATAACTATTTACTGGTTGGCCTTTAGTAGAGTTGATAATGTATTGATAATCTTCTAAATTATCGTAAGTAGCGCTCCAACGACCAGACTGATCGGCAGAAGTGAAATTATAAGAAATGGAAGTACCAAATCCGCCATATCCACCAGCATTAGCAGCATAGCCACCTAATTGCGCACCATAAGAATTGAATCCGTTTAAATTACCTGCTGTAGCAACTAATGCTTGTGGCAAAATTAATTCCGGGGTTACTGACGTAGCACTATTGGGGTTCGTATTTACATCAAGGTATTTTTTACAGGAAACCGCCATGAGAGCAAGGCCTGCAAAAAGAATCGCGTTGATCTTTTTCATATTAAAAAATTTATGGTTAACCAAACCTTTTGATAACATAGACATTTGGAAAGATTTAGTTGGATTAATTAAAATGCCATGAATACAAACAAGTTTCTGCCTTGTACTGAAACAGTAACCCCTTTAAATATTTTGTTTCCAATAACAGAAACTGGTAAGTCATAAGACAATGCAAGTTCTCTTATTTTCCAAAAATCTCCAGAAGTCATATAGTTAGTTGAAGTACCTCTGTTGATACCATCAGTCCAGTAACCATTGTTACCATTACCATTTGCAATTGAAATAGCATTGTTGGCAACATATTTAGTTCCATCCCAATAAGAAGAATTCGGGAATACAAAGCTTTTTCTGTCGTAGATAGCTGTTCTCCAAGAAGTGCCAGACCAGTCTAGGCTTCCACCCATAGATTGATAAGATGAATAACTACCACGGTATTCTAAAGTGATAGACAATCTGAATTTCTTGTATTCAATAGAACCGTCTAACCCTAATTTATGTATTGGTTGACCATTGCCTAAAAAAGAGATAGTATCTGATTTAGAAGGGATACCGGTAACTGAGTTTACAATTACACGACCATCAGCATCACGCTTGTAATCAAATCCCATAATCATTGGGAAAGCCTTACCAGCAACTGCGTAAGAACCAGTACCATCACCATAAGCAGCCAATGATAAACGTGGCAATGCAGCACTAATGAAGTTAACTCCATTTTCAAGGTAGGCATAGTTACCACCTACTGTTACTCTTAAACCATTTGGTTGGTCAATTGGAGTAACGTGCAAAGTAGCCTCAATACCTTTGGCATATGTTTGACCAGTATTAGTTGTCATTGAAGTAAAACCAGTAGTTGTAGATACCGCAGTACCTACAATTTGATCATCTGTAGTGGTACTGAAATAAGCGAATGAACTAGTTATTTTGTCTTTGAACAAATTCATATCAAAACCAAATTCATAACCCTTAGTGATTTCAGGTTTCAAACTATTAGACACTAATGAGTTTCCTACAGTATAGCCAGCTAATGTACCATAAGGGAATCCATTAGAAGTAGCACCAAATGTTGGTTTTAATGCATATGCACCTAAGCCTGGTGAACCTACTTTAGACCAACCAGCACGTAATTTCAAGAAATTGATGGTTTTGCTATTTTTAATAGCAGCAATTGCATCACTAGCAACGAAAGATAAATCGACAGCTGGATAGAAGAATGTGTTGTGTTCAGGATCTAAAACAGATACCCAGTCACGACGACCAGTAGCGTGTAAGAATAAATATCCTTTGTAACCAAAACGCGCATCGGCATAGAAACCAAATTGGCGAACCAATGAATTGCTTTCAGAAGCACCAGGTGTACCAACACCATTACTTACGTTAAATAAATTTGGAACAACTAATCCAGCACCAGAAACACCCATGCTTTTTGCTTGATCTTGTCTAAACTGTCCACCTGCAAGTAAATTAACTGAATAGTCTTTGTATTTGGTTTGGTATTGCGAATAAACATCCGACAATAAGTTAGTAGAATAAGAAGATCCGTCAGAAACGTTAGCAGTTACATCGCTTTTACCGAAAGACTCAGTTGTTTTGCGGTAAGCAGTGTACTTATATGCAGCATTAAAGTCTTTATTAGAAGCATTTCTAGTAGTTAAACCTTGACGTGCTATTAAATCTAAGCCTTTAATAGGGCTATATTTAATTTCGAAGTTTGCAACCAAATAATCGTTTCTAACACCAGAACGGTAAGCAGCAGCTTGCCAATAAGGGTTTACATACCAAGGATTGTAGAAATCGTTGAATGTTGCAAATTTGTTATTGATAAAATCTTTATACTTTGTTACTTGAACGTTATTAGGCATGTTTAACATGTTATCATAAACGCTACCTGTAGCAGTAGTGATATCATATCTATTTTGCGTATAGTTGGTACTGTAAGAAACGTTGATTTTATTACCAACTTTTCTTGTACCATTTAATCTGAAAGTAGTTCTGTTGTATTTATCACCAGGGGTTGTACCAGTAATATCGGCATATTGACCAGCCATGTAGAAAGTAGAAGTTTCGTCTCCACCGCTAACAGAAAAGTCAGTTTGCTTAGTCATACCAGTTTCCCAGAAATCTGAGTGACCAGAAGTTGGGCAATAACAAGAAGAATCTTGTGAACCATCTTCTAATTTATCTCCTAAAATTCTCGTAGTACCATCAAAAGCTGGTCCGTAAGATTGGTTTTCATAATAAGCAAATGGATCATTATATCCATAAGCTCCACCACCTGAACCAAATTTCATTTGGAACTTAGGGAAGAAAGCAGCATGTTCTGCCATCATTGTTTGAGAAACAGTTACAAGGTTAGTTCCTTTTTTACCTTTTTTAGTGGTAATGATAATCGCACCGTTAGATGCAGAAGATCCATAAAGCGCAGCAGCACCAGCACCGTTAAGAACGTTAACATCAGCAACGTCTTCTGGGTTTAGGTTGCCTAAAACCTCACTAGGAACAATTACGTTATCTAAAACGATCAAAGCCTGGTTGTTACCAGTTAATGAACGTTGACCACGAAGTATAATACGGAAACTTGGGTTAACACCACCACCAGTAGCGTTAATCTGTATACCTGCCACTTTACCTTGCAATCCACCAGCAATATTTATTGCTTTACCTGCAACCAAGTTTTCGGCCTTAATTATAGTACCAGCTGTACCAATTTCTTTTCTTTTTGTTTTAATACCACCCGCAGTTACAATAACTTCATCCATTTGATTAACTGCTTCTTTGAGCGTAACGTTAATTTTAGTGTTGATGTTATTGACTTTAACCTCTTCAGATTTAAAGCCTACAGAGCTGATTTGAATGATATCACCGGACTTAGCCTTGATTTCAAATTCACCACGAGCATTGGTAACTACTGCTTTACCAGTTTTTCCTTTAATGCTGATTGTTACACTTTCAAGGGGGTTAGAACTAGGATCAGTTATTTTCCCTTTGACACTTCCATCTTGGGCTTGTGCCGATGCAACTAAGCTGAGGCCTAGCAGCAACAATGTAAAAAAAGATACAATTTTCTTCATGTTTTTAGTTTTAGTGTAAACCTTTTAAAATGTGAATATAGGACAACTCATAAATGTTAACAAACAAATAACAAAGACTTTTTAAAGTTTTTTGTGAATTGGGCCAACATTTTAAAGACTAATAAGTGGTGTTAAATGCTGCATAGAATAAAATAAAATGTTAATTTATTATTTATATATATGTAATAGATTGATATTCAATTGATAATTATTTAATTAGCAATTATTTAATTAGTATGTATGAAAAAGCAATACTTCCCATATTAAAAAAATATCTATTCAAAAAAATATCGCAATAAAAAAAACATTTCGAATATTTTTGCCAAATGTTAATACTAGATGGAAAATTAGTAGCTGCCGCTGTTAAAGAAACCTTGAAAGCAGAAACCGATATTTTGCTAAAAAATGGCAAAAGAGCCCCTCAATTAGCGGCTATTTTGGTGGGATCAAATGGCGCAAGCGAAACCTATGTGGCTTCTAAAGTAAAAAACTGCGAAGAAATTGGGTTTACCTCATTGCTTGTTCGTTTTGACGAAACGATTGATGAAGCTAGTGTTTTGCAAAAAATTGCCGAACTCAATGCAGACGATTCAGTTGATGGCATTTTGGTTCAATTGCCTTTGCCTAAACAGATTAGTGAACAAAAAGTGATTGAAGCGATTGATCCAAGAAAGGATGTTGATGGGTTTCATCCTTCAAGCGCAGGCAAACTTGTGCAAGGATTGCCAAGTTTTATTCCTGCTACCCCTTATGGCATTATGATGATGTTGGAGTTTTTCAAACTAGAAACCAAGGGAAAACATGCCGTAGTTATTGGCCGAAGTAATATTGTGGGTAGACCAATGAGTATTTTATTAAGCAGTAATATTCCTTATGGCAATTGTACCGTTACTATTTGCCATTCTCATACACCTAATTTAAAAGAGATTTGTTTACAAGCTGATATTTTAGTGGCAGCATTAGGACGGCCTGAATTTGTAAAAGCAGATATGGTAAAATCTGGTGCCATTGTAATTGACGTGGGTATTACCCGTGTAGCTGATGAAACTGCAAAAAAAGGTTTTAGAATTAAGGGTGATGTAGACTATAATGAAGTTGCTCCTAAAACAAGTGCTATCACTCCTGTACCAGGTGGCGTAGGCTTAATGACCATTGCGGGATTGTTGAAAAATACTTTGCAAGCCTACAAAACAAATACAGGTATTTAATTTTTTTGATACTGATTTAAATATGATAACACCCAACTCAATTAGTTTGCCGGTGATGGAGGCTTTTTACACCCTACAAGGTGAAGGCTATTACCAAGGAAGGGCTGCCTATTTTATTCGGTTGGGCGGATGTGATGTTGGTTGCGTTTGGTGTGATGTAAAAGATAGTTGGGATGCAGATAAACACCCTAAATTATCTATTGAAAAAATTGTTGAAGAAGCCTTAAAATATCCTGGAAGATTAGCAGTAATTACCGGAGGAGAACCACTGATGCATGAGCTAGATGAATTAACGAAAGCATTGCAGGACGTAGGTTTTGAAACAAATATTGAAACATCTGGCTCATCTAATTTATCTGGCAATTGGAATTGGATTTGTTTGTCTCCAAAAAAATTTAAAGCACCTCTGCCAGCTATTGTTCCCTTAGCAAATGAATTGAAAGTTGTGGTATTTAATAAACACGATTTTGAATGGGCAGAAACCTATGCTAAAGCTGTTAATGAAAATTGTAAATTATACTTACAACCTGAATGGGATAAAGCCGCAGAAATCACTCCAGTGATTGTTGCATATATTCAGGCCAATCCAAAATGGTCTTTGTGTTTGCAAATTCACAAATACATCAACGTTCCTTAAATTTTAACATTCAAGTTTGCTGATTTTTGCGAACTTACTTCATCAATTTTCGTATGAAGCAAATCATCTTTTTTTTAATCATTTTTTATTCGAGTTTTAGTGTTGCACAGACATACCAACCAGATAAAATTAAAGCTAAGGCTATTAGCAAATATGAGCAGGCTATCAATCTTTTACAAGACGGAGAGATTAAATCAGCTATACCAATTTTACAAGCAACTATTTTAATTGACACCAATTATATGGATGCTTATTTATCACTTGCTGCAGCATACGGACAATTGAAACAATACCATGAAGCGGTATTATTATATGAAAAAGCAAAAGGAAAAGATACCAGTTATTTTAAATTTTACAAACTGCCGTACTCCATTAACCAAGCGGGTTCTGGCCAATTTGAAGCAGCACTTAGTACTATTAATGAGTTCTTGTTAAATATTACTATTAGCGAAAGAGCTTTGAGTGCTGCAAAGTATCGGAAGCGTTGTTACGAATTTGCTATTGATTATAAAAAAACACATCCTAACCAAAATAATTACCAGTTCAATCCTATTAATTTAGGCGATAGTGTTAACACAGCTTTTGCAGAATATTATCCTTCTGTAACTGTTACCGATAATATATTAGTGTTTACTCGAGCTGGCGAACATATGCGCGAAGACTTTATGGAAAGCGCTTTAAATAAAAAAGAATTTGGATTAGCAAAACCAATAAAGGGTGACATTAATATTGAACCAAAAAAAGGCGCCATTACTGCATCACAAGATGGCGAATACATTTTATTTGCTGGTCAATTTTCGGGTCAAGGTTTTGGAAATTACGATATTTATCAATCTAGTTTTACGCCTCAAGGATGGAGCGATCCTATTAATCTTGGAGAAAATATTAATACTGATTTTTGGGAAAGTTCTCCGAGTTTAAGCCCAGATAATAGATCTTTATTTTTTAGTAGTAATCGGCCTGGAGGCTATGGTGGAAAAGACTTGTATGTAAGTTATAAAAATGCAAATGGCAGGTGGTCTCCTGCTGTTAATATGGGTAATACCATTAATACTGCTGGCGATGAATTGGCTCCTTTTATTCATGCCGATAATCAAACATTGTATTTTACTTCTGATGGTTTAACTGGTTATGGTGGATCTGATTTATATGTGTTAAGAAAAAATGCTGCAGGTGAATGGGGGCTTCCAGAAAATTTAGGCTACCCTATTAATACTATTGAAAATGAGGGAAGCTTAGCAGTTTCTGCCAATGGATTAACTGCTTATTACGCAAGTGATCGTTCTGATAGCAGAGGCGATTTAGACTTATATCAATTTGATATGCGACCAGATATACGTCCTTACAAAACATTGTATGTAAAAGGATTTGTAACAGATAAAAAAACAACGCAAGGCATTCCTTCATCGGTAGAATTGTTCGATAACGAAACCAATAAAGCACTGATGAAAATTCAGACTGATGAAAAAGGTGCTTACTTTATTACACTACCTACAGGAAAAGATTATACATTTATTGTGAACAGAAAAGGCTATTTGTATTATAGTGAATTGTATGCATTACGTACTAAAGATGCAGATAGTGTGTACCAAAAAAATATTGGACTTGAACCTGTAACGATCAATGCAAGTATGGTTTTCAACAATGTACAGTTTCAAAACAATTCATTCGAACTGCCAAGTGCTAGCTTTATTGAATTAGATAAACTGTACCAAGTTTTGCTAGAAAATCCAACTATCCAATTAGAAATTAGTGGCCATACCGATAACTTAGGAAAGCCTGCGGATAACCTTGCATTATCTACCAATCGCGCAAAAGCTATTGTAAATTATTTAACCAATAAAGGTATTAGTTCTTCGCGTTTATCTTATAAAGGTTATGCAGCAGAAAAACCAATTGCAGACAATGCAACAGAAATAGGAAGGTCGAAAAATAGGCGAACTGAATTTACCATTACTGGATTATAATTAAATTTCATTATAACTATTTCATTTAAACTAAATTAATTCTAGCGCATAATACTATTTATAATAGTCAATTAGTAGAATTTAGTTGCATGAAAGAAATGCTACCATACCAAATTGCACTCACCATGGTTAAAGATATTGGTGCCGTGCATGCAAAAAATTTGATTGATTATTTTGGAGATGCAAAATCTGTTTTATTAGCGCAAAAAAATGAACTTGCCCAGGTTGATGGCATTGGAGAAATAAGGGCAAAAAACATTTTATCTTTTACTGATTATGCAGCAGTTGCATCTGAAATTGAATTTATTGAAAAGCATAATATTCAACCAATTTTTATTGGCTCAATAGCTTACCCAGTAAGGCTTTTACACTGTTATGATTCTCCTGCCCTATTGTATTATAAGGGAGTAGCAGAGTTAAATGCTCAAAGAGTAATTAGTATTGTTGGTAGCAGAAAACATACAGAATATGGCAAAAGAATTACTGAGCAATTAATTGCACAATTACCTAATAAAAATACCTTAATTGTAAGTGGACTGGCTCTTGGCATTGATGCCATTGCGCACAAATCTGCTTTGGAAAATTCGTTGCCAACTATTGGTGTTTTAGCTCATGGCTTAGATACTATTTATCCAGCACAACACAGAAATTTGGCCAAAGAAATTTTACGAACTGGTGGACTTTTAACAGAGTTTAGAAAAAACACAATTACTGATAAATATAATTTTCCAAAAAGAAATCGAATTGTTGCAGGTATGGCTGATGCAACTATTGTTATTGAAACGGCTGTAAAAGGTGGCAGTATGATTACTGCAAATTTGGCTGCTGATTATCATAGAGAAGTATTTGCATTGCCAGGAAAAATTACAGACACCAAAAGTGCGGGTTGTTTACATTTAATTCAACAAAACAAAGCCATTGTTTTTTCTGGAATAGAACATTTTATTGAAACCATGCAATGGGATGAAGCGCCAATAAAAGCTGAAAAAGAAAAGGATTGTTCAATTGAGTTTACTGCAACTGAAAATAGTATTATTAAATTACTAGAAACGCATACAACTCTTTCTATTGATGCCTTAGTGCAGCAATCAACACATAGTGGTAGTAGCATTTCGGAGGCTTTACTGAATTTAGAATTTCAAAATATTATTACGGCATTGCCGGGAAAGGCATATGAACTGTATTAATGAAAATAGGGTTTATTGTAAAAATTAATTGAATCTTTTATTAATAAAATATTTTAAAAGCACAAAAATCACTCGCTAATCAATTCGAAATTTGGTGGACTTACTTTTCTAATTTGTTGTTTACGCCAAGTGTATAATAACACAAAAGCAAGTACTGATAAAAAAGAAGCTAGTAAAAATGCTTTGCTAAAATTGATTGATTGATTTTGATAAATGGTTGAAGAAATTAATGCGCCTAATCCAATTCCAGCTTCGAGTGCTATATACATTGAGCCGATTGCTCGTCCTCTATTTTCTTCGCTACATAGGTCTACGGTCCAAGCTGCAATAGTGGGCCCGATGGTTCCCCAGCTCGCTCCAAAAATAGCCGCACCAATTAATAACAATAACACAGTATGTGCCATGGAAAGCACGGCCAATGCAATTCCAAGGCTGATTGCACTATAGATTAATACAATGACTCTGCCATGTTTGTCTGAAGCTTTATTAGCCACTAATCGAACTAATAAAGAAGTGATGGTATATGTTGCAAAGAAAAATCCTTTATTATGTATGCCTAAGAAAACACTTAAATCTGGTGCCAATATAATCACACACCCATTAGAAAATGACAACAATAACATAATGATTGCGGGCTTGATGGATGTTTTTTCAAAAATTTCATGTTTTTGAATTTTCAAAATAGCCATTGAAAATTTTTGTGGCGTAGCAAGTGTTTCTTTTACATTATACAAGATAATTACAGAGCCCATAGCCAATGCTGCAGATACATAGAACATTGTATTGTAAGAAAATAACTCTACTAAATAACTACCCATCATTGGCCCTACCGACATGCCTAATGTATACCCAACCGATAAAGCACCCAAAGCTTCACCCCTTCTAGTTTCGTGTACTACGTCTGCGGCATATGCTGAGGTGGCCGTTGGTTTAAATCCTGTAGAAAATCCATGTAAAAAACGTAGGAATAAAAATCCTGCAACAGAAGTTAGAACGGGATAGAGTAAACTACAAACAACGCAAATGATAGAACCAAATATCATCACTGGTACCCTACCTACTTTGTCGGTTAATTTTCCGCTAAATGGACGAGAAATTCCCGCCATTAATGTAAATAATGCAATGATTAAACCTTTATACTGTGCTCCTCCTAGATGGGTAATATAAGCAGGTAGTTCAGGAATCATCATGGTAAAACTGGCCGAAAACAAAAAATTACTGATACAAAGCAAACTAAATTGAACAGTGAATAAGGGTGCATTGATAGCTGGTGATAATTTAGTCATTGGAGCAAAACTACTGAATCGATTTGGCCATAGAAAATGATTTGGCAATAAAAACACTGTTTTTGTATCTTTGCACATGGCAATAAGAAATAGTTCCCCAAGCACCGGCTCTACAAAATCAAGAATCTTTGGCGAAGGTCTTACTTTTGACGATGTATTGTTAATGCCTGCTTACAGTCAGGTTCTACCTCGCGATGTAGATACACGCGCTAATTTAACCAAGAGTATTATACTAAATGTTCCCATTCTCTCTGCAGCAATGGATACCGTTACAGAAGCTAGTTTGGCTATAGCCCTAGCACGTGAAGGTGGTTTGGGTATTCTTCATAAAAACATGAGTATTGAACGCCAAGCAGAACAAGTGCGTAAAGTAAAAAGAAGTGAAAGTGGTATGATCATTGACCCTATCACGCTTTTAGTTGACGCTACAATTGGTGATGCGCTTCGTTTAATGAAAGAAAACAGGATTGGCGGAATACCTATTGTAGATGCCGGCCAAAAATTAGTAGGCATTTTAACCAACCGCGATTTGCGTTTTGAAACCAACAATAAAAGAAAGGTTTCGGAAGTGATGACCAAAGAGAAGTTAATCACTGCTCCTGAAGGAACCGATTTGAAAAAAGCAGAAATTATTTTACGTAATTATAAGATTGAAAAATTGCCTGTAGTAAACAAGCAAGGCAAACTAATTGGCTTAATTACTTACAGAGATATTTTACAAATACGCAACTACCCTAATGCAGGCAAAGATTCTTTGGGCCGTTTATTAGTAGGTGCTGCATTAGGCATTACTAAAGATTTAATGGACCGTGCCGCTGCTTTGCAAATGGTGGGCGTAGACATTGTTACACTTGATAGTGCACACGGACACAGCAAAGGCGTTATTGATGCTTTAAAAAGTTTGCGAAAAAACTTTAAGCACTTACAAATTATTGCTGGTAATGTAGGAACCGCAGAAGGTGCATTGGCATTGGCTGCAGCAGGTGCAGATTGCGTAAAAGTAGGTATTGGACCTGGTTCTATTTGTACTACTAGAATTGTTGCTGGTGCTGGTGTTCCGCAATTAACTGCCGTAATGGAAGCAAGTAAAGCATTGCGTGCAAAAGGCATTCCTATAATTGCAGATGGCGGTATTCGCTACACTGGTGATATGGTAAAAGCTTTAGCAGCAGGTGCAAATATGGTGATGATGGGAAGTGTGTTTGCTGGCGTAGAAGAAAGCCCCGGACAAACCATTCTTTATGAAGGAAGAAAGTTTAAAGAATACCGAGGCATGGGAAGCTTGGGCGCTATGAGCCAAGGTAGCGGAGACAGGTACTTTCAAGATATGGAAGAAGATATTAAAAAATATGTGCCTGAAGGAATTGAAGGCCGTGTTGCTTATAAAGGAAATTTGAGTGAAATCATTTACCAATATGTTGGTGGATTGCGTGCAGGTATGGGTTATTGCGGAGCAGCTACTATTAAAGATTTACAGAAAGCACAATTTGTAAAAATCACCAACGCAGGTATGAAAGAAAGTCATGCGCACGATGTGGATGTTACAAAAGAAGCACCAAACTATAGCAGGAAATAATTGATATAATTAATAATTGATTCATCGAATAAAATTGACTTCTTTGAAAAATAAATATTCTGTAGGACTCAGTTTATTATCGGGAATTATGTTGTTTGCAGCTTGGCCCGTTTCGGCACTGAGTTTTTTAATTTTTTTAGGATTTAGTCCGTTATTATTTATTGCTGAAAACAGTACCAGAAAAATACATTTTTTCTGGTACTGTTTTTCGGCAATTTTTATTTGGAATATAGGCAGCACTTGGTGGATATGGAATTCTACCGATGTGGGAAGTATTGCAGCCATTGCTGCCAATAGTTTACTGATGTGCTTGCCTTGGCTGGGATTTTTAGCATCCAACAAAAACTAGGTAAACAATTGGGTTATTTTTCACTAGTAGTATTTTGGATGTTATTTGAATACATTCACCTTAACTGGCAATTGAGTTGGCCTTGGTTAACACTTGGCAATGTTTTTGCCACACATCCTAATTGGGTGCAATGGTACGAATACACTGGAGTAAGTGGCGGAACCCTTTGGATTTTAATAAGTAATATTTTATTGTATGAATTAATACAAGCTTTTCGTTTGGGTAATTCATTTAAAAAAAACCTAGGCATATTAGCACTAACTATCATCACGCCACTGATTATTTCGTATTTTATTTCGCAAAATTTATCTGCTAAAAAAATAGTTGCTCCTTCTACAAATCTGATCATTGTTCAGCCAAATATTGATCCTTATGAAAAGTTTAACCAGAACAATGCAGCTGCGCAAATTCAACTATTAATTGACTTATCTGAAAAACAAATTGATAGTAGTACTCGCTTAATTATTTGGCCAGAAACAGCCATGAGTGTTGCTGAATTGCAAAACAATGTTCCACTCAACCTTTATTATCAACCTATTTTTCAATTTTTACACAGACACCCGTTTGTTACCTTATTGTCGGGAATAGAAACGTATAAAAATTATCAAAATATTAAAGCAACTAATACTGCACGCAAAACACCTGATGGCAATTATTTCGATGCTTTCAATGCATCTGTTTATATAAAATCGAACGAGGATCTACAGTTTTACAATAAAGGAAAATTAGTTCCTGGCGTTGAAACATTGCCTAGTTTTTTAAATTTCATGGGTCCAGTTTTTGAAAAGTTTGGCGGCACTGCGGGTGGTTATGGCAAGTCTGATTCTTCGAGTGTTTTTCAAGTAAAAGACAATCCTTATGTTGCAGCACCTATTATTTGTTATGAAAGTATTTATGGCGAATATGTAGCTAGCTATGTGGCAAAAGGCGCCAATGTATTGTGTGTTATTACCAATGATGGTTGGTGGGGCAATACACCAGGTCACAAACAACATTTAGCTTATGCAAGCATAAGGGCCATAGAAACAAGACGATGGGTTGCAAGGTCTGCAAATACAGGTGTTTCAGCAGTGATTGACCCTGCTGGAAACATTTTAGAAACACGTGCTTGGGATACACCTGGAATTATAAAATATGCCATTCCAACAAGTACCAAACTTAGTTTTTATGTTCAATATGGAGACTGGCTTTATAAGATAGCAGCAATACTAGCGCTCTTGTTTATTGCATGGCGTGGCTATAATATTATTCGAATGAAAATAAGTGGAGGCAATAAATAATTTGTACCCACTTATTAGATTTTATTTGCTTACAATAAGAATTTAACAATGAGGAAGATTTTCCTATTGGCATTATTGTTTGTTTGTTTTTCACCAGCTATGGCAAGACATATAGCAGGTGGTGAATTATTTTATGAATACCTAAAGCCTGGAACTGGTGTAAACACAAGCACTTATAGAATTACTTTGCGATTATTTAGAGACTGTGATTCTCCAGGTCCTTATTTGGATGTAGAAAAAGTAAACGTAGGTTTTTATGAACTGAATAATTTGCGCAACACTTTGACTTTAACCTTACAAGGGTCTGTTCGCACAATTTCATTAAATACAGCGTCTTTTCCTTGCTTATCTGGAAACCCCGTTGTTTGCTACCAAATTGCTATTTATTCTAATACTATTGATATCCCTAATAATACGGCAGGCTATACCCTTTCTAGGCTTGGTTGTTGTAGGGTTGATGGCATTACTAATTTGGGTGGTGCCAGAAATATTGGTAGCAATTATGTAACTAGAATTCCAGGTAGCAATGCATTACCTACTGGCATTAATAATAGTCCTCAGTTTAATATAAAAGACACAGCGCTAGTTTGTTCAGGCAAAAAATTCACACTTGATTTTGGTGCATTAGATCCTGACAACGACGATTTAACTTATAATTTTTGTGAGGCGTACGGTGCAAGTAGTGGCAGTAATAATGCGCCACCACCCAATCAATTATCGCTTGATCCTTTGTTTTATAGTGGTGGTTTTTCTGGCTATAGCCCATTAGGTCCGAATGTAAAAATCAATCCTACAACAGGTATTATTAGTGGTATTGCACCTGCATCGGGAAGTTATGTAGTAAATGTTTGTATTACTGAATCGCGAAATGGAAAAGCTTTTAACGAACACCGAAAAGATTTTATTTTAAAAGTGCAAGACTGCGATTTAATTGAAGCATCATTACCAGAGAAAACCATTCAGTGCGATAGCTTTACCGTGCATTTTGAAAACCTTTCAACAAGTTCTGGTATCACTTCTTATTTATGGGATTTTGGCACACCTAATAGTGCAGATAATTTTTCGTCTAATGCTACTGTAGACCACAAATACGCAGATACGGGTACTTATAAAGCGAAACTTGAAATTACTGGACCACGCGGCTGTATTGGCATTGATAGTACCATTGTTATCGTATATCCTGGCTTTTATCCTAACTTAAAAATTGCTGGTACTTGTGTACAAAACCCTTACCAATTTACAGATATTAGTACCACTAAATACGGAACCATTAGTGCAAGATTTTGGAATTTTGGCGATGAGTCAACAGAAGCAGACACTTCGCTTTTAAAATCCGCTCAATACAAATATGCTACTCCAGCATTAAGAACAGCGCAACTAACTGTTGAAAGCAGTAAAGGCTGTATTGGTAAAATTACAAGCCCTGTAGTTGTTGGTGCTGAGCCAATTTTACTGCTGCCTTTCAGAGACACTTTAATTTGCAGCATCGACACACTGATGCTTTCTGTTAGTGGACAAGGAATATTTTCTTGGCTTCCCAATAAAAACATTTTAAACCCTAACACCGTTAACCCACTTGTGTTTCCTAAAACAACTACCACTTATTTTGTATCTACTAATGATAATGGTTGTATTGGTAGGGACTCCATAAAAGTAAACGTGTTGTCTTCCATTACTGTTAACCTTGGCCCCGACTCTGTAATTTGCAAAACAGATACGTTTCATTTACATGCCATTTCGGAAGGATTGGGTTTTAAATGGAAAGCATCAACCAATGAAATAATTAGTAATTCAAAATTCCCAACAATACAACCACTCAACAATACGCTGTATAAAGTTTATGCAAACTTGGGTAAATGCACCGCTGAAGATTCTATTTCTATAGGAGTTGCTCCTTATCCAAAAGCAGCTGCAGGAAAAGATGTGATGATTTGTATTGGATTTAAAACTACGCTACAAGGTAATATTGTTGGCAGTAGTTATAAATGGACTCCAACAAATAGTTTAATCAATGCAAGTTCGCTGCAACCCATTGCAGGACCGTCTAAAACAACTGCCTATATTTTAACGGTGAGTGACACATTGGGTTGTCCTAAACCGGTTAATGACACCGTGTTGGTAGAACTCTTTCCAATAATTGTAGCGAATGCAGGAAATGACACCTCTATTGTAATAGACCAACCATTACAATTAAATGCAACGGGTGGTAGTATTTATAAATGGAGCCCTAGTACTGGGTTATCGGACCCTAATATTGCCAATCCAATTGCTATACTAGGATCAGATATTGACTCCATAAAATACAAAGTGGTTGTTTCAAGTATTGCAGGTTGTATTGGAACAGACGAAATAATGGTGCGTGTTTTTAAATCTGGTCCTGAAATATATGTGCCTACTGCATTTACCCCTAATAAGGATCAACGCAATGATATTTTAAAACCAATTACTGTTGGGATATCAAAACTAAATTACTTTTCTGTTTTCAATAGATGGGGGCAATGTGTATTTACCACAAATCAATTTAATAAAGGTTGGGATGGTAATTATAACGGAAACAAAGAAGGCACAGGCACTTATGTTTTTATTGCAGAAGGAGTTGACTACCTAGGTAAAACCATTTTCAGAAAAGGTACCGCTGTATTAATTAGGTAGTGCCAGAATTTAAGTATTGAGCCCTAAAGATTCATTGTTTTTTTCTTTAGATGTTGCCAACAAGTTAAAATCAAATTTTACTTACAACAATTTAAGAACAAGTGGTACTTTTATGCCGCAAAATGAATCAGAAAAAAAAGCAATTAAGTATATTGAATAACATCTCAAACACAAACCTAATAATGGATTTGAAAAAGGGATTATTGCTTTTATTAATACTATTTTTTTCTTTACAAAGTTTTGCGAATCATTTAAAAGGAGGATGGATTCAGTATGAATATATTGGACCTGGAGCTTCGCCAAATACTTCAAAATATACCATTACTGTTAAGCAATATTTAGATTGCAGTTCTACTGCTACACAAAGAGATGCATCGGTTTATTTAGGTATTTTTGATAGCTTTACCAATAGCCAGTACGGCTCAACACTTACTATTTCATTAAGTGGAACAGATAAACCAAACAAAACCGATTTCAGTGTTTGTTTAAATAATCCGCCGATTGGAAAAGTTTGCTATTATATAGACAGATACATCACTACCATTGACCTTCCAGATAATACACACGGATATACACTTAGCGTACAACGTTGTTGTAGAATTCTAAATATTATAAACCTTTCAGGTAATTCCAATTCAATTGGCGTGACTTATACCAATAAAATTCCAGGTACTATTCAAGGGGTCGATTACTCTCGTAATAGCAGCCCAGCTTTTGCGCAAAAAGATACTGCTATAGTTTGTTTTAAAACGCCTTTTACTTTTGATTTTAGTGCAACAGATAAAGACAATGATTCGCTGAGTTATGTTTTTTGTGATGGACTTACTGGTGGCGATATGCAAACACCAGCTCCTAACCCACCCTCAAATCCTCCTTATGCACCTGTGCCCTATACTGTTGGCACTTCTGGTTTTACTGGTTTCAGTCCACTTGGGCCAACGGTAAAGATTGACCCACTAACAGGCATTATTTCTGGTATTGCACCTGGCATTGTGGGCGATTATGTAATTTCTGTTTGTGCCTATGAATTTAGGGCAGGGATACTCATTGGAATTACAAAAAAAGAAATCCATTTAACAGTAGCAGACTGTTCATTATCTGCTGCGGAATTAAAACCTACTTATATTACTTGCAATGGTTTTGTTTTAGGGTTTCAGAACGAATCGACCAATTCAACTATTGCAAAATATTTATGGAGTTTTGGTGAATCAAAATTTCCTGCAACCAATACATCTTCGCTTCCAACACCCATTCATACCTATAAAGACACGGGTACCTATTCTTTAAAATTAGTAGTAACTAGTACCGGCGGATGCTTAGACTCTGCTACTGCTTTTGTAAAAATTTATCCTGGTTTTGTGCCTGATTTTAAAGTAGTGGGCAATTGCTATTTGAACAATTTCCAATTCCTAGACAATACCACTACCCAATATGGAATTGTGGATAGTTGGCATTGGGATTTTGGAGATGTAACTATGCTTTCAGACACTGCAAGTTCTAAAGATTCTGCCTGGAAATATGTAAGCCCTCAAACAACTCAAGCGCGCTTAATTGTAACCAATAGCAAAGGATGTATTGATACGATTACAAAAGCTGTGAATGTTTTAGACAAACCAATACTCAAAATGGCATTCAAAGACTCCTTGATTTGCAGTATTGATACTTTGGCCTTGAAAGCAAGTATAAGTGGCGGATTGATTTCTTTTACTCCTGATAATTTGCCAAACAAATCCAGGATAATTAATGCAAATACTAGCAATCCGTTGGTGTTTCCAAAAGACAGCACTAGGTATTTTGTTGTGCTCAACGATAATGGTTGTATGAATTATGATACTGTTACCGTAAACGTTTTACAATATATTTCGGTAGATGCAGGCTTAGATTCTGCTATTTGCCAAACAGATACATTTCGATTAAAACCAATTAGTCAGGCACTCAGTTACCTTTGGAAAAGTTCTACCGGTGCTATTATTGCCAACACAAAATTTCCTTTAGTACAACCCTTAACTAGCACGCGTTATTATGTTACAGCTAATTTGGGCAGATGTCAGGCGATAGATTCTGTTTTTTATAAGGTTTCGCCTTATCCAAAAGCAGTTATAATGCCTGATACGACTATTTGTTTTGGCAGCAGGGTGTTAATACAAGGCTTTGCTATAGGATCTAGTTTTAAGTGGACTCCTACTAATAGTTTAATCAATTCAAATAGCTTCACCCCAACTGCTGGGCCTAGTAAAACAACACAGTACATACTAACGGCAACTGATACAATTGGCTGTCCCAAACCTGTTAGCGATACTATTTTAATTACAGTAATTCCTACAATAGTTGCTTATGCGGGAAGGGATACGTCTATTGTTGCTGACCAAGCTTTGCAATTAATAGCAACAGGTGGCACACGATATGTTTGGAGCCCTAGTACCGGATTAAGTAACCCGAATATTGCCAATCCAATTGCCTTATTGGGCGCCAATATTGACTCTATCACTTATAAGGTTAGTGTTTTTGACAACACAGGCTGCACAGCGATTGACGATATAAAAGTTCGTATTTATAAATCTCAACCAGACATATTTGTTCCTACTGCATTTACGCCCGATAAAGACGGGAAAAATGATATTTTAAAACCCATTACTGTTGGCATTGTACAATTACATTATTTTAGTATTTACAATAGATGGGGGCAACAAGTTTTTACAACTACTGAATTAGGCAAAGGCTGGGATGGAAATTTTAATGGTGTCCAACAATCTGCTGGAACTTTTGTTTTTATTACCGAAGGCACAGATTATATGAAAAATAAAATTTTCAGAAAAGGAACTACGGTTTTGATTCGATAATGCTAATAGTATTGGGTAACTTGCCTCACCCAACTAAAACACAAATTTTTTATGGAAAAAATAGCGTTGATTACTGGAGCTAGTTCTGGATTTGGAAAAGCCATTGCAGAAAAATTTGCAGCTGCTAATTGGAATTGTATTATTACTGGAAGAAGAGAAGAAAAAATTCTTGCACTAGCAACAGCACTCACAGAAAAATATGGCGTAAAAATATTACCCTTGGTTTTTGATGTTCAAAATAAATCACAAGTATTTAACCAATTGAGCAATTTGCCTGCAGAATGGCAAGCAATAGATTTATTGGTAAATAATGCTGGACTTGCATTAGGCAGAGATAGTTTTGAAAAAGCAGATTTAGCTGATTGGGAAACCATGATTGATACCAATGTTAAAGGGGTGATGTATGTTACAAAAGCCGTTCTGCCCTTTTTAATTGAAAGAAAAAAAGGTCATATTATTAATATTGGTTCTACCGCTGGCAAAGAAGTTTACAAAGATGGCAATGCTTATTGTGCCAGTAAACATGCAGTAGATGCCTTGAGTAAATCTATGCGCATTGACTTATTGCCTTATCAAATAAAAATAACCGTCATTCATCCGGGTGCGGCTCTAACAGAATTTTCAAAAGTTCGTTTTAAAGGCGATGAAAGTAAGGCTGGATTAGTGTATGAGGGCTATCAAGCATTAGAAGCAATTGATGTTGCTGATATTTGTTTTTATGCAGCAAACCTTCCTGCGCATGTTTGTATTAATGAAATAGTAGTGACTTGTTTGGCACAAGCGAACTCATTTTATTTGCAAAAATAAATAGGGCTTAGTTAAACCGTGCATTTATTGCAACTACAAAATTGGTTTAAATTTATCCGAAATCAATTTCTGTATTGTCTCCAATATTTAAACTCCTACTCAGTCCTTTTACGGAAGCATCACTGCCTATTAAAGAATTGTCAATTACCACTTCATCCAAAGTAGTGTAGGACCCAATAATACTATCTCGTACAATTGAATGTTTGATTGTTGTATGCGCACCAATTGCCACATGTGGGCCAATAATAGCATTCGAAATATTACAACCTGCTGCAATACTTACTGGAGGTATTATAATGGTATTGGGGTATTCGTGAATAGTGTTTGTATTACCCCCAAATTTTTTAAGTAGTGTGGCATTACTTTCTAGTAGGGTTTCTTTTTTACCACAATCAAACCAGTGCTTCACTTTAAAAGCTTGAAACTTTGCCCCTTTTTTAATCATACAATCTAACGCATCTGTTAAGTTGTAATCAGCCATTGGGCTATTATTCTTTAAATACAAACTATGCAAACATGCAAATAAAAAATCGGTCTCTTTTATTTTATACAATCCAACCAAAGCCATATTGCTTTTGGGGATAGCAGGTTTTTCAACGAGTTGTTCTATAAACCCATCTTCTGCTATTGAGGCAACCCCAAACATTCTTGGGTCTTCTACTTTTTTAATACCCAACATACTATAAGGGCTATCCAACACTTCTTTTATATCGTATTCGCAAATAGTATCTCCTAGCACAATAAAAAGTTCATCATCGCCAACAATATTTTTGGTTAATTCTATTGCATGGCCAATTCCGTGTCTTTCATTTTGAAATACAAAATGCGTGGTTAAATGCGGATAGTTTTCGGTTACATAGTCTTGAATTTTTTCTCCAAGATATCCAACGATAAAAATAAATTCTGTAATTCCTGCTTCTTGCAATTGGTCTACAATAAAACTTAAAATCGTTTTTCCAGCTATTGGAATTAGGGCTTTGGGTTGTGTATAGGTATGAGGACGTAGCTTAGCTCCTGCTCCTGCAACTGGTATAATTGCTTTCATTTTGTATTTATTTAGATGGCAGATCAACAACACAATTCAAACAATACCTATGATTTTACAATCATTTTGGCGCCATTAAGTTAGTAAAATTATAAAAAACTATCTAGAGCCAATGATTTTGTGGATATTCTGCATAAATCTATCTAATAAATTTGCGCAGAACTCTTTGTTAAGAATTAAATTTGCGCAAAATTAATCTACTCATGCAAAGAGATACCCAAGTTTTTGACATTATTAATCAGGAATTAGCCCGTCAACGCCGTGGAATTGAACTAATAGCCTCAGAAAATTTTACAAGTTTACAAGTAATGCAAGCTTCTGGTTGCGTGATGACTAATAAGTATGCAGAGGGATATCCAGGACGTCGTTACTATGGCGGATGTGAGATTGTTGACCAAACCGAACAATTGGCTATTGACCGCCTAAAAGCCATTTTTAATATTGAATACGCCAATGTACAACCACATAGCGGTGCCCAAGCAAATGCGGCTGTAATGCTAGCAATTTTGCAACCTGGTGATGCTATTTTAGGTTTAGACTTAAGTATGGGAGGCCATTTAACCCATGGTTCTGCTGTAAATTTTAGTGGAAAAACCTATAATCCCCATTTTTATGGTGTAAAAAAAGAAGACGGATTGGTGGATTATGAAATGTTAGAAGCGAAAGCAAGAGCGGCAAAACCAAAATTAATTATTTGTGGTGCAAGTGCTTATAGCCGTGATTGGGATTATGCGCGTATTAGAAAAGTAGCCGATGAAGTTGGTGCTTTTGTTTTGGCAGATATTGCTCACCCAGCAGGTTTAATTGCCAAAGGATTATTGAGTTCACCTTTCGAACACTGTCATTTTGTTACTTCAACCACACATAAAACATTACGTGGGCCAAGAGGTGGCGTTATTATGATGCATAAAGACGTTGAAAACAGTTTGGGTTTAAAAGATATGAAAGGCAACTTGCGCATGATGAGCAATTTGATTGATATGGCTGTTTTCCCAGGAACGCAAGGCGGACCTTTGGAACATATTATTGCTGCAAAAGCTATTGCCTTTGGTGAAATACTTACTGATGAATTTTTGGTTTACCAACAACAAGTTCAAAAAAATGCGCAAGCTATGGCCCAAGCATTTACTGCAAAAGGTTATGAAATTATTAGCGGTGGCACTGATAACCATTTAATGCTAATTGATCTTCGCAATAAAAATATTAGTGGTAAAAAAGCAGAAATCGTATTGGGTCATGCTGATATTACTGCTAACAAAAACATGGTCCCTTACGACGATAAATCGGCTTTTGTAACCTCAGGCATTCGTTTTGGTGTTGCTGCAGTTACCACACGTGGTATGCTTGAAAAAGACATGCAGTTTGTTGTAGATTGCATAGACAAATCATTAATGAACGCAGACGACGAAGCGCTACTAGGTTCTATTAAAAAACAAGTGAATGAATTTATGGAGCAATTTATTTTGTATCCTGAACTCTGATAAATTGATTTAAAATTATTACCATGTTACAACGCATTCAAACAGTTTGGTTACTAGCCGCATCGGCTTGTGGGTTGCTTTCTTTAAAAGCTAGTTTTTTTATTGGGAGTATTAGCACCGAAGCAGCTAGTAATTTTACTGGCATGAATGATTTATTGATTATGATTCTAACGATTATTGCTGCAACCGTTGCCTTTATTGCCATTTTTTTTTACATGACAAGACCAGTTCAATTAAAAATGATTTTGGCAGCATTCATCTTAAATGCAACAGTATTAGTACTCTATTTTTTGGCATACAAAAAATACACAACAGGTGGAATTGCACTTGGTAGTATGGCTTCTTTTGCTATTCCTGTATTTTTAATTTTGGCAGGATCGGGTATTTATAAAGACGATAAATTGGTAAAAAGCTTAGACCGCTTAAGATAAATTATCAATTGCTTATTTCTTTGGAATACCTGCGTACACAAGGTTTCCGCCTGCATCACCTGCTTCTGGACCTAGGTCTATGATCCAATCGGCTGATTTAATTACATCGGTATTATGTTCAATAATAATTAAAGAATGGCCTTGCTCTACAAGGGCATTAAATGAAGTTAATAATTTTTTGATATCGTGAAAATGCAGTCCGGTAGTGGGCTCGTCGAAAATAAATAGTAATTGACCTACCCCTTTTCCTTTGCCTAAAAAGCTGGCTAATTTAACACGCTGCGCTTCTCCTCCGCTAAGTGTATCACTACTTTGACCTAGTTTAATATACCCTAAGCCAACGTCTTGTAATGGCTGTATGGAATTTTTTATTTGCTTTTCATCTTTAAAAAAATCAATGGCTTGGTCAACACTCATTTCGAGTAATTCAAAAATATTTTTGCCATTGAATTGTACGTCTAATACTTCTTCTTTAAATCTTTTTCCACCACAAGATTCGCAGGTTAAATGTACATCTGCTAAAAACTGCATTTCAACTACTTGTTCTCCTTCGCCTTTGCAAGTATCGCACCTTCCCCCATCTACATTGAATGAAAAATGTTTGGGTAAAAATCCGCGCATTTTAGATAACGGTTGTTTCGAATACAATTCTCTTATAGCATCGTATGCTTTGATATAAGTGATTGGATTACTTCTAGAAGATTTTCCGATGGGGTTTTGATCAATGAGTTCTATGGCAGTGATGGCATTGGTATCTCCAGTAAGTGAATCGTGCAAACCAACTTTATCGGCAAATTCTCCTTTTAATTTATTGAGTGCTGGTGCCAATACTTGTTTTACTAGTGTTGTTTTACCACTACCACTTACCCCTGTTACCACACATAATACGTTTAATGGAAATTCAACGGTTATGTCTTTTAAATTATTTTGTCTTGCACCATTAACAGTAATACTATTATTCCACTTGCGAAGTTTTGCTGGTGGATCTATGCGGAGTTCTCCTTTTAAATATTTTCCAGTAAGGCTTTTAGGATTGGCAATTAATTCTTGATAATTACCAACAGCTACTACTTCTCCGCCTAGGTGTGAAGCGAATGGACCCATATCAATAATATAATCGGCTTCTCGCATAATGAGTTCGTCGTGCTCTACTACCACAACGGTATTGCCTAGGTCTCTTAATGATTTAAGTACGCCAATTAGTTTAATGGTATCTCTTGAATGTAATCCTATTGATGGCTCGTCTAAAATATATAGTGAATTAGTTAAATTACTACCCAAACTTCTGGTTAATTGTATACGCTGACTTTCGCCACCACTTAAGGAGTTGGCCAACCTATTGAGCGTTAAATAGCCCAAACCAACATCCAATAAAGTTTGTAATCGTTGGTGTAATTCTAATAAAATTCTTTT
>JAPLEL010000202.1 GCA_026391415.1 Bacteroidota bacterium | reverse complement strand
TAACCCTACTGCTAAATTTAAAGTAGTTATTGAAGCACATGCCGATGAAATAAGTTGGTTTGTTAACTATATAAATGACCAAGGACTCATTTATTTAAAAAGGAATGGTGGTGTAGACCATCAAATTGCACCGTCAATGCGTGTTGCCATCCACGGAAAAAAAGGACCCGTTAAAGCTGTGTTTGGATGGCCTGCTATTCATACCAGAATGAGTAATAACGAAAACAAAGAACCACAACCTAAAGTTGAAAACCTTTCTTTGGATTGTGGCGCACGTTCTAAAAAAGAAGCAGAAGCACTAGGTGTGCATATTGGTGCAGTAGTAACCTATACAGATGGTTACGATGAATTAGCGAATGATTTTTTAATAGGACGTGCATTTGACAATCGTGTTGGAGGATTTATGATTGCAGAAGTAGCACGCTTATTAAAAGAACACAATAAAACATTGCCTTTTGGATTATACATCGTAAATGCTGTACAAGAAGAAATAGGATTACGTGGCGCAGAAATGATTGCACGCCGATTAAAACCAGATGTAGCAATCATTACAGACGTTACACACGACACAAGTACTCCTATGATTAGTAAAATTATTGAAGGCGATATTCAATGTGGCAAAGGGCCTTCACTGGCTTATGCTCCTGCTATTCATAACAAATTATTACAACTCGTTCAAGACGTAGCTGAAAAGAAAAATATTCCTGTACAATTAAGAACACTTAGTAGAACAACTGGTACAGACACTGATAGTTTTGCTTATGCTAATGATGGATGTCCTTCTGTATTAATTTCTATTCCACTGCGCTATATGCATACTACGGTAGAAATGTTACATAAAAAAGATATTGAAGACACCATTAAATTAATGTACGAAACATTATTAACGCTTACCCCTAAAACCAATTTGAGTTATTTATAACCAAATGGATTTTAATACTAATGGGTTTAACGGAAAAAAGAAATATAAGAATAGCTGTAATTGATTTGTACCAAGGATTTCAAAACCAAGGCATGCGTTGTATACAAGAAATTGTAGCAAAATGGGCCACAGAAAATGAAACGCCTTATACCTACCATACTTTTGATTTGCGTCAAAAAATGGCCATCCCAGATACTTCTTATGATGTGTATATTTCAAGTGGCGGACCAGGTTCGCCACTTGAATCTGTTGGCCAAGATTGGGACAATACTTATATACATTGGTTACAACAAATGGAAGCATGGAATAACAATGAGCAAAACACAAATAAAAAACATGTGTTTTTTATTTGCCATAGTTTTCAAATTGCTTGCCGGCACTACCAAGTAGGAAATGTATGTATTCGTAAATCAACTGCTTTTGGGGTCTTTCCAGTTCATTGTTTAAATGAAGGTGTAAATGAAAAAGTATTTGAAGGATTAAACGATCCTTTCTATGCTGTGGATAGCCGCAACTACCAGGTGATTGAGCCCAACTACACTAAATTAAATGAAATTGGAGGACAGGTATTAGCCATTGAAAAAGATCGACCGCATGTGGCGTATGAAAGAGCTATTATGAGTATTCGATTCAACGATTATTTTATTGGTGCTCAATTTCATCCCGAAGCCGATCCGCAAGGAATGAGTTTGTATTTACAACAAGCCGACCGAAAGAAAACAGTTATAGAAAACCACGGAGAAGAAAAATGGAAAAGCATGTTGGAACAATTACAAGACCCAGAAAAGATAAATTTAACCTACAATAGTATTCTTCCCAATTTTTTAAATATAGTCTTGGGAAATTTAATATCAGTAGCATAGATGCGGCATAGTCAATTTAAAATTTAAGCATTATGGTACCTTTTTTGCGCAAAGCTTTTAACCTAGCATTTTCTAAAAAAGCTTACGAAAATTTTTTACTAGATATTGAATGCAACTATCCAAATGCATTAGATTTTAGGGTTGCAGAAACGCCCATTTTTGTTGATAAAGCATTTAAGGATAAAATACTTGAAACCTGCGAAAGCATAGTCGATACAATAGTTTCAACAGATTTTAAACAACTAAGTGAAGCTGCAATTCCATTTTCAGAAAAAATACCCAAAGAAAATAAAAATCCGCAATTTTTAATTTTCGATTTTGGTATTTGCCAAAATGAAATAGGAAATATAAGTCCGCAGTTAATAGAAATGCAGGGCTTCCCTAGTCTATTTGGATATGAACTACTACACAATCAAACCATTCAAAATCATTTTGAAATTCCAGATAACTATTCTTGTTTCTTAAATGGATTTGATGAAAATACATATATAGCATTATTAAAAGAAATCATCTTAGCAAACCACCCAGCAGAAAACGTGGTACTATTAGAAGTGTTGCCACACCAACAAAAAACTAGAATTGATTTTTATTGCACTTCAGACATTATTGGAATACCTGTAGTTTGTATAACAGAACTAATTAAAGAAGGAAAGAATTTGTATTATGAAAGATCGGGCAAAAAAATACCTATAAAACGAATTTATAATCGATTAATATTTAATGACCTCCAACAACAGGCACCTGCAATTCAAGAAAAAGGAAAAATATTATTCGAAGAACTTAATGTAGAATGGGTGCCACATCCTAATTGGTTTTATAGAATTAGTAAATACTTGTTGCCGTTTATAAAACACCCAAATGTGCCAGAAGCAATATTCTTAAATAAATGCAATCCTATTCCAACAGATTTGCATAACTATGTTTTAAAGCCTTTGTTTTCATTTGCTGGGCAAGGTGTAGTAATTGATATTAGCTTATCAACAATTGAAAAAATAAAAGATCCTCAAAACTGGATATTACAAAAAAAAGTAACCTACGCAAACATTATTCAAACGCCAGATACTGCTGCAAAAGCAGAAATTAGAATTTTTTATTTTTGGAAGGACGGAGACGCAAGACCCTTTGCAACCTACAATTTAACTCGCTTAAGTAAAGGAGAAATGATTGGCGTAAATTATAATATAAACAAAGAATGGGTGGGCAGTAGTTTGGCTTATTTTGAAAAATAAGCACGCTTAAAACTGAAAATGAAAACTACCAAAAACAGCAAACTTTTCTGCTGGTGTCATTGGTGTAGGATTTGTTGGAGACTGCGCCATTGATTTTGGCGCCATTCTCCAAACCAAATCAATTCTAAAGAATTTAAAAATATTGTCTACTCCTGTACCTAGTTCAGTATAAAATTGACCTCGTAAGCGTTTTAAATAATAGAAACTAAATTCAGATCTATTAAATGAACGATTTGCAGTGTTTATATCGCCCCAAACAGTTTTAATATTCCAAAACTGGCGCATATTTGTTTTTCTAAACGCGGGAACTAAATTCAATAACTTCTTCTCGAAATTATGCTCAATATTAACTCCAGCATAGGTATCACTAATATACTCGAACCGATTCATTAAGTTAAAACTCTGCTTATTGTAATAATATATTTCATTACCCGGATGAATCTCCAATAACATAAATGGAATTTCATTTCCATAAACCTTACCTCCATAAACAGCATAGTTAACTTGCCCCCAACGATTAATTCTAAAATTATGTGTTAGTATCGTTGAAATTTTTTGGTATCGATATTCGCTACTAAATACCCCGGGCAGTCCCATACCAAAATCAAATTCTATAACTGGTAATTGTGTTTTTAATTTAATCGTTCTTCTAGTACCAATAATTTGTTTTTCACCTAGTGCAAACCGCATTTTTAATACTAATTCTGAATTAATAATTAGGTCGTTATTATAAGAAAAAGTTCTCCTATTAGGCAATGGATGAAAGGTTTCGTAATTGGTATTTTTAAATACTAAATCTGCTGAAATATTATTTTCCCAACGCTTTGAAATAGTTGATTTGAATTCTTTTAAACCAAGAAATTTTTGAACAATTCCTTTGCGTCTTAAAATGCGATTGAACATATTGTCTACCGTAATATTTTCATCGTCAACAAATCGAATCCGGCCATTGTCTAAATCATCGGTATAACTTGCTCCTAATGCCCAGTGCTTGCTCTTATTAAATTGGTAATTAAAACCCAGTTTTCCTTTCCAACGGCCATCACCAGTGCCATAAGCAGCATAACCAGTAAGTCTGAGAACGTTACTGAATTTTTCTGTTGTACCCAAATCAAATCTTAACCTTAAATCTTCTTGTTGGTTACTGCTTATCCATTTATACCAAGGCCCAATTTCAATGGCCCCAAATTTTTTATGACCATCTAAAATAAACGCTAGTCTATTGGTATACTTTTTAAAAACAGGCATCTGTTTAAATGTGTCTATCATATGATAAACCTTTTGTTCATTAGTACTCAATGGTTCGTGTCTTACATCATTCCAGTACAAATGATTTTGACTTTTTGCACTATCTAGTACAATTACTTCTTCTCTTTTTATATTCTTAGCTAATATTTTTTCAGTAGCAGCCTGCTCTATTTGAACATTTTTATAGGTAGCTGTTTTTCTGCCAATAAAACTAAATTTTCCTTTTTTGAATGGAGATATATCCACTACAAATTTGTCTTTTGAAAAAACCCAACTACTATCTACATTTTGTGCAAACTCTTGAACAACAGATAATCGATGAACAAAATTGATATTAGCAGATGCCGAAGCGGTTAAATTGATTTTATAAATTGCCCATGTATTATTT
Source organism: Bacteroidota bacterium (assembly GCA_026391415.1). Lineage (GTDB taxonomy): Bacteria > Bacteroidota > Bacteroidia > Chitinophagales > Chitinophagaceae > Sediminibacterium. Next base: position 2,746 of record JAPLEL010000202.1, on the reverse strand, counting down.
TGAATCCAACAATCACCTGTAAACGTATTGGTACCTTCTTTTTTGGGTGTAAAAAATAAATGGAAATATTTTTGTTGGTGGATGATTTGTGTATCTGCTCCTTTGTAATTATAAAATTTATCGCCAAAATCACTTAATGGACTTATAAACTCTTTCCCAAAAAGTTGCAGATAATTTTCATAGCAATTTATTTTTTGAGAAACACCTCCCACAAACTGTAATACGGTTTCATTCTTTATACCACTTGTTTGTGCCGCTTTAATTTCTTCTCTTATTTTATAAGGATTTTTACTATAATAATAATCACTTAGTGCTTCCGTAACATATACTGGCAAAAATGGCTGCACATCTGATGCGCTATCTATATTGTTTAAAATAAAATCAAATGGTTTTAAAATTTTTCTTTTGTCAAAACTTGATTTACTTATATTAGTGACGTCTAATTCTAATTTATTATACAATTCATAGCTATAATTATTAAATCGATAAGGATTGTTGTTGTTTTTATTTGCTACAATTTGCTTCCACCATCTTAAGCCTTTACTGAATTTCGATTTCACCACAATCGCATCATTCATTTTTACTTCTTTCATGTAAAGAACTAAAGATGAATCGGCATGCATGATTGCGTAGGGATGTAATAAATTATCGTATCCTACATAACTTACTACTAAAGTATCTTTTGGCCAGTTAGAAAGTTTAATTTTAAATCCGCCAACAGAATCTGTGATGCCCCCTTGGTTAGCTCTTTTCCAATAAACACTAGCAAAAGAAATGGGTTCTTTTGTAAAGGCATTTAAAACCTTACCGCTTATATTTTGCGCATTAATATCCTGAAACAATGCAGCACAAATAAATACTACACAGCTTAAAAAAATATAATGCCTACCAACAGAAATCATTTAAAAACCAAGATTTATTGTTATTCGATAGAAAAGGGGATGATAAGCAATATACGAAACTAAATAATTGAATACCAATGATTTTTAAGAAATAATATTGAAATATTGAATTGTTAACGCTATTTTAAAGGCTTTCATAAATTTGTGAGCTATTTTATAATAATCCCTCAATCTAAAGATGATTATATTTGCCTATTGAAAAAAGTAATTGCAATACTATTTTTACTTATTTACCTGTTTTCGGCAACAGAATTTAAACAATTGCTCAAATTACCCACTGTTTTTGAACATTTTTCTGAACACCAATTAGAAGACAATCAAATAAGTTTTGTTCATTTTTTAGCAATTCATTATTTACACGGCAGCCCAAAAGACCAGGATTATAAAAAAGACATGCAACTCCCTTTTAAAACAAGCAGTGACTCTTGTTCTACTTTTGCTAATCAAATAGCTGTTTCTTCATTACATTTTACCATTTTGTATCCATTATTGATTATTGAAAAAAAGCAACCCCTCTTACAGAATAACGATACTTTTTCTTCTTTTCTTTCAAAAATTTGGCAGCCACCGAAATTCTGTTAGTATTTACCTAAAAAACAGACAAGTATTACACAATAGTTTGTGTCTTGCAGCTAATGGATTCATACATTAGCGAATAATTTATTCATACAAAAGAAAAACAATTATGCTAAATGCAATAATTGGGTTTGCAATAAAGAACAAACTCGTAGTTGGGCTTTTTATTATAGCCCTAATAGGATACGGCAGTTATCAGTTTACAAAACTGCCAATTGACGCGGTGCCAGATATTACAGATAATCAGGTTCAAGTAATTACGCTTGCTCCTTCATTTGGCGCAACAGATATTGAACGATTAATTACATTTCCAATTGAACAAGCAAATAATAATATTTCAGGACTCAAAGAAATTAGAAGTTTTTCTAGGTTTGGACTATCCTTAGTTACTATTGTTTTCGATGACGCCATAGATGTTTATTGGGCAAGACAGCAAGTAGCAGAACGCTTACAAAAAGTTCAGTCAATCATTCCTTCAGGAATTGGCACTCCAGAACTAGGGCCCGTGAGTACAGGACTTGGTGAAATTTATCAATACGTAGTTCGGACTAAAGAAGGATTCGAAAAAAAATATAATGAAACCGATTTACGTACTATTCAAGACTGGATTGTACGCAGACAATTATTAGGAGTAAAAGGTGTAGCAGAAGTAAGCAGTTTTGGAGGGAAATTAAAACAGTATTCCATTGAAGTTGATCCTAATAAATTATTGTCTTACAATATTACAATTGCAGACGTTTTTAAAGCATTAGAAAGCAATAATCAAAATACCGGAGGCGCTTATATCGAAAAAGGTCCTACCGTATTATACATTAGAACAGAAGGGTTAATTGGAAGTATTGAAGACATAAACAATATTGCAATCAAACATATAAGCAATGGCACCCCATTATTTATTAGAGATGTAGCCGAAATTAAAATAGGAAACGCAACACGTTATGGTGCCATGTGCTATAACGACCAAGGCGAAGTAGCAGGTGCCGTTGTAATGATGCTAAAAGGTGCTAATAGTAGTGAAGTAATAAAAAATATAAAAGAAAGAATAGCGCAGATACAAAAAAGTATGCCAGAAGGGGTAGTAATTGAACCATTTTTAGATCGTACAAAAATGGTGAACAATGCTATTGGAACAGTTGAAAAGAATTTATTAGAAGGCGCACTTATTGTTGTGTTTGTTTTGGTTGTTTTCCTTGGAAATTTCAGAGCTGGAATTTTAGTAGCCTCAGTTATTCCATTAGCAATGTTATTTGCAGTAATAATGATGAACT
>JAPLEL010000094.1 GCA_026391415.1 Bacteroidota bacterium | reverse complement strand
AAGGCACTGCTTGCAACCACTCATTTTCTTTTTCAACGCTTTGTGTAAACACATAAAACGCCAAAGGATTGGGATGTTTTGCAATAATCGCTTTGGCTTCATCCATCGTATTAAAACTAATAATAGGTAAGATGGGTCCAAAAATTTCATCCTGCATTATGCTGGCGTTATCTATCAAATTATCAATCAAACAAGGTTCAATAAATAATTTTTCGCGATCAGTTCTGCCGCCATATAAAATGCGTCCTTGATTTTGGTAGGATACTAATCTGTCGAACTGTTTATGGTTAATAATCTTTCCAAAATTTTCACTATCTTCTGCACGATCACCAAAAAATTGTTGAATGCTTTTGCGCATGGCATTAACCAAAGCATCTTTTACAGAAGCATGAACCAATACATAATCTGGCGCCACACACATTTGTCCTGCATTAGAAAACTTAGTCATCATAATGCGTTTGGCACTCACTTCAATATTAGCATCTGCTTCCACTACACAAGGACTTTTACCGCCAAGTTCTAAAGTAACTGGTACCAGTTTTTCTGCAGCCATTTTATAAATAATTTTTCCAACCATGGTACTGCCTGTATAAAAAACATGATCGAACCTGGTTTGCTCCATCATTTCAGGAATTACTTTAGCGCCATCGCCTGGCACATATAAAACATATTCTACTGGAAAAATAGCTGCAATCATTTTTTGCATCAAGGCCTCGGTGGCTGGTGCAAATTCACTCGGTTTTAATACTACACAATTTCCTGCAGCAATCGCTCCAATCAATGGTGTAATTAATAATTGAAAAGGATAATTCCATGGACCAATAATTAATACCAACCCCAAGGGCTCGCGAAAAATACGGCTGCTCGATGGCATATTTAATATATTGGTAGATACCGATTCTGGTTCCATCCAATGTTTTAAATTGGCAAGCGCGTCATTGAGTTCAGCCATGGTAAAACCATTTTCAGTAGCCCAACATTCTTCCTTACTTTTTTTTAGGTCTGAAAATAAAGCGGCATAAATTTCTTGTTCATTATCAATTATTACCTGCTTTAAAGCCAATAATTGTTTTTTTCTAAACGCGTAAGATTGTGTTGCACCAGACTCGTGGAAGCGGCGCATAGCAGAAAGTTGTTGCTCTAAATTAGCTGACATATAAAGAAATTAAGAAGTGATCATTTTAAAAACAAAACAAGTTAGTCTTTGTTGGCTACTTGGTAAAATACACACTAAAATTTTAGTAATTTTTTGGTTGTTAGTACCTAAAAAAAGAAATAGTAATTTTTAATACAAATAATCACCAAATATGTCCAAAAAATTATAAATTCATTGCTCAATTGAAAGCATACAAACTCTTAATTGTGTTATTCCAATGATTATCAGCTAGCAAAATGTAAAAAAGACATTTAAAAATGAAAAAAAACGAAACACCCAACAACAACCGCCGCGGATTTATCCGCAATAGTGCACTAGCATTAGCCGGATTTACCATTGTGCCTCGTCACGTTTTAGGCAGAGGATTTATTGCACCTAGCGATAAATTACAAGTTGCCGGAATTGGTGCCGGAGGAAAAGGAGAATCAGATCTTTGGAATTTTTACCAAAGTGGCAAAGCAGATATTGCTTTTTTATGCGATGTAGATGAGCGCCAAACAGCCAAAAGCCGTAGCCGTTATCCGAACGCAAAAATTTACAAAGACTATCGCGAGATGTTAGATAAAGAGCACAAACATATTGATGCTTGTTCTGTATCTACACCAGACCATATGCACGCTGTAATGGCCATGGCTGCTATGCAACTTAAAAAACACGTGTACGTTCAAAAACCATTAACGCATGATATTTATGAGGCGCGTATGGTAACAAAAGCGGCACATACCAATAAAGTGGTTACACAAATGGGTAACCAAGGTTCTTCAGGAGACGGCGTACGTCAATTAGTAGAATGGAATAATGCTGGTTTAGTAGGTGATGTACATACCGTTTATTGTTTTACCGACAGACCAGTTTGGCCGCAAGGAATTCCTTGGGCTAAAGAAAAATCAGCTATTCCAAAAGAACTTGATTGGGATCTTTGGCAAGGAACTGCTCCTGCAAAAGATTATGTAGAAGGATTATTGCCATTTAACTGGCGTGGATGGTGGGATTACGGTACCGGCGCATTAGGAGATATGGCATGTCATATTATGGCTCCTGTATTTGCAGTGCTAGGACTAGGTTATCCTGATTCAGCAGAGTGTAGCGTTGCAACGCGTTATGTAGCCAATTGGACAAAAGCAGCATACCCAGAAAGTGGACCTGTTGCCTCTCATATCATTCTTACTTTTAAAGGTAAAGATGGCAAGCCCGATGTAAAATTACATTGGATGGATGGCGGTATTCAACCAGAACGTCCAGAAGAATTAGGACCTAATGAAAAAATGGGTGATAAAGATGGTAGTAATGGTGCAATTTTTATTGGATCAAAAGGAAAAATGATGTGTGGCACTTATGGTGTTAACCCACAATTATTACCTACCGAAAGAACCAAATCTATCATTGTTCCACAAACACTTGCACGTGTTCCAAAAGGAGCAGAAGGTCACTATGCAGCATGGGTTGAAGCAGCAATTGCTGGCTATGGTTCTGATAAAGCAAAAAATCTTAGTTCGCATTTTGATATTGCCGGACCACTTACAGAAAGTATCTTGATGGGTAACTTAGCTATTCGTAGCTACGACCTTGAACAGAAAAATGCAAAAGGTGGTATCGATCATCCAGGTCGTTTTATCAAATTGCTTTGGGATGGCCCGAACATGAAAATTACCAATTTCGACGATGCCAACCAGTTCGTAAAACGTACTTACAGAGACGGCTGGAGCTTAGGCGTATAATTTATTGTTGATCATTTACAAAAGAGACTGCTCGTAATGAGTCAGTCTCTTTTTTTTAATGAATTGAATACCGCATTATTATTAGCTGTATTTTTATTCTTCCAATGAACTAATTAATGAATTTTGCGCAATAAAATTATTTCTCTCAGCCTTATTAGCCTTGCTGTTTTTAGTTGCCTGTTTACCATGCAAAACTGTCAAACAAAAACAGATACTATTGAAAATATTGCAGCAGGTCCTAATGCAATTGTTGGCGATCAGCAGTGTAAATCTTGTCATGCCAATCAATACAATGATTGGATGAAGTCAGACCATTTTAAAGCCATTCAAAAACCAACAGATAGTACGGTATTAGGTGATTTTAATAATGCAGGATTTAATGCCGATGGAGTAACATCGCATTTCTATAAAAAGGATAGTACCTTTTATATTAATACCCAAGGTGAAGATGGTAAAAATCACGACTATCCAATTAAATACACATTTGGTTACTACCCATTGCAACAATACTTGGTTGAATTTCCTGGGGGCAAATTACAAGCCACACGTTTAAGTTGGGATAGCAAACAAAATAAATGGTTTCACCAATATCCTTCTCAAAAAATTGATTCACACGATTGGTTGCACTGGACAGGCAATGCACAAAACTGGAATACCATGTGTGCGGTATGTCATAGCACCAATCTTAAAAAGAATTATGATATTGAAAAGGATACTTATAATACTAGCTTCGATGTATTGAATGTAAGTTGCGAAGCCTGTCATGGACCAGGAAAAAATCATATTGCTTATATAGGTACAGCCGATTATCAAAAAGGAAATAAAATAAAAAACTCCTTATTACAATTGGCAAAAAACAGCAAGCAATTAGACCAAATTAATACTTGTGCGCCATGTCATGCGTTACAAACAGGCATAGCAGCCGATCAAGTGAACAGTACTGAATTACTCGACAACTATATCCCTCAAATACCTAATACAGAAAGGTTTCATGCCGATGGACAAGTGAATGACGAAGACTATACCTATGCTTCTTTTTTACAAAGTAAAATGTTTTCGAGATGGGTAGAATGTAGTAGTTGCCATAACCCGCATTCTGGAAAATTAATTTTACCTGGCAATCAAACTTGTATTAGTTGTCATGCAAAAACATTTGATTCGCCATCGCACCATTTTCATGCCACCAATACTGCAGGAGCCGAATGTAAAAACTGTCATGCCCCTAGTAAAATTTATATGGGTAATGATGTTAGATACGACCATGCATTTCGCGCTCCCCGCCCAGACTTATCTGTACAGTACGCCACACCAAATGCTTGTAATAATTGCCACAAAGAAAAAACAGCTAAATGGGCTGCAGACGCTGTTGTAAAATGGTATGGTCCTAAACGCAAATACCATTTTGCCGAAGACCTTATTCCGGGTAGTCAACTCAATGAAAAAAGCGAAGCACATTTATTAAAATTATGGGCCGATACTTCGGTGCCAAAAATCATTCAAGCCACTGCCATTAATTATTTGGGAAGTATTCATACGGTAACTAGTTTGAATACACTGCTCGATGCACTAAAAAATAATGATGCCCAAATTAAGTACGAAGCACTAAGAAGTTTATTGGCATTTAGCAATGAAATTCAAGATAAAAATACGATTGCTGCTTTACTCAACGATAAAGTAAGGGCTGTGCGAATTGCAGCAGCAGCACTAGTGAATAGTTTTGGAAAAAATGGGGTACCTGAACAATATTTAAGCGCCTATCAAAATGCAAAAGGCGAACAAGAAAAAAGTTTATTGTATCAAGCAGATTTTGCACATGGCAATATTGCTATTGGTGATTTTTACCAACAAAGCGAAAATTTTCCTGCAGCAGAAAAATTCTATTTACGAGCCATACAAAAAGATAGTTTAGCCAATCTTGCTCGATTGCAATTAGCAGTAGCGTATAGTACGCAAGGAAAAAATAATGCAGCACTAGACATATTAAAAATGGCCATTCATACCGATCCAAAAAATGAAACAGCCTGGTATAATATTGCTTTATTGTATAGTGAACTAAAAGACAACAAACATTCACTAGAGTCTTTTGAAAAGGCCTATCAGCTAAAATCGCTTAACCCAAGTGTGTATTATAATTACGGATTATTATTGCAACAAAATACGCAAGCAAAAAAAGCCATTGAAGTTTTATTGCAAGGGTTCAAACTAAATCCTTCCGACGAAAAAATCAATTACGCACTTGCTTATGTTTATGTACAAAACAAACAAGCAGGCAAAGCCATTGAATATGCAAGGGTATTAAAAAATAATCAACCTAATAATCCAGAATACGAAGGACTGTTTAAAGTATTAGGACTTCAATAAATAAGCATTACATGCTAAAATTTTTCAAATAAGTTGCATCAATTTTAGCGCTATCTATTGGATTCGAGCCAGTGAATGCTTCTTGCTCAACTACATAGTATTTTAATCCACTGTCGGTGCCAGCTTTTAATATTTTCTTGAAATCAATTACGCCTTTACCTAAATGGCAAGACTCGTGACCATCTTTAATAATTGCTTGGTCTTTAACATGACACAAACGGAATCGGTTAGGATATTTTTTAAAATACGCTAATGGATCTGCACCCGCTGCAACCACCCAATAAATATCCATTTCAAAATCTACTGTGTCTTTATCTGTGTTATCCATCATTACATCTTGAGGGATTTGTCCATTCATGGCTTTGAAAGAATAATCGTGGTTGTGATACGCAAAACGAATGCCATTTGCTTTAGTTATTTTTCCGCATTTATTAAACTCGTCTCCAAACTTTTTAAACGTATCAATACTTGACTGTGGTCCTTTATATGGGCAAATCAAATACTTCATGCCAATGGCTGCGGCTTCTGCTGCTTTGCGCTCAAAATCTGCCTCTATTTTACAATGAGATGAAATAATAGTCATACCCAAATCGTCCATGTATTTTTTAAAGTCTTTATAACCCATCCCCCAAAAAATACCTTTATCACCTTCAAAACTTTCAATTTGTTTGTAGCCAAAAGACGCAATTTTTTTAAGCGTTCCTTTGGCGTCAGCCAACATATCTTCTTTAACCGTCCATAATTGCAAACCAAAAGCAGGCAATTTATTAGCAGCGAATAGACTGTTCCCTGCAAAAGGCAAAGACATTCCTGCTGCCGCAAAAGCACTCAATTTTAAAAAGTCACGACGATTATTATGCATACAAACAATATTAAAGTTCTTTAAGTAATTATTTTTCTAACAGTATTTAAATTAGGTAGCCCAAGCTTTGTCTCCTTTGTTGTAAGGAATACATCCTACATATTTTCCTGGAACTGCTACATAACGCAAGGCTTTAGTAGCGCCTATTTCTGAAGTAAAAAAGCCCAATAGAGTTAACTCTTTCATCATTTTAAAATAATGCGTAGGATCAATTTCTTTTTTTGTTTTTTGATAGGCTTTGGCTTCTGCATCAAGGGCCACTAACACTTCGTGTCTTTGCTGTGGGGTACTATTTAAAAAAGTTTTACCCGAAAATTTAGTACTAGCCTCATCTAATTTTTTAATCCCATCCATGAAAATAATTTGGTCTTTATTTTCATAGCAATCTGTAATGTAAACGCTCATAAATTCTCCAACTTTAGCTTCCTTTGCACCAGGAGTTGCCGTAGCGGGAAGAATGGTTTCGGCCATTTCATTTAAAAAATTAATATGGTCGAGGGTAAACTTTATACTAGATGCACCGCCTTTATCGCTGAGTTTACAACCAGACATAAATGCTTCTGCGCCTAAAAGTGTTCCACCCATTAATAGGGCAACACTTGAAATGGCTTCTCTTCTGTTCATTCAATTTATTTTTAAAATAGTTTATAATGCTTTTTGGAACGAATTATAAGTTTTGTTTTTTCAATTCTTCCACTGCAAATGCAGCAGCTCTAGCGGTAAATGCCATATATGTTAAAGATGGATTTACACAAGAAGCCGAAGTCATGAAAGCGCCATCCGTAACAAATACATTAGGTGCATCCCAAACTTGATTATGACTATTCACCACCGATGTTTTAGCCTCTTTACCCATACGTGCAGTACCCATTTCGTGAATACCTTTTCCGGGTGTACCATCTCCATCACGTGCTTTGACATCTTTAACACCAGCTGCTTCTAGCATTTCTACCGCATCTGCTAAAATATCTTTGCGCATTTTTAATTCGTTGTCTTTCAACTCGCAGTCAATCGACAAAACATGCATGCCAAATTTGTCTTTTTTATTTTTATCGAGCGATATTTTGTTATCGTGATAAGGCAGCATTTCGCCAAATCCACCAAGGTTCATATTCCAGCCACCTGGCTCTGTCATAGCATCTTTAAATTCTGCACCTATACTATATTCTGCAATGGCATGACCACCTGTTTGTCTGCTACCACCGCCTTGGTATCCAAATCCTCTTACATAATCACGTTTATCGTTTCCGTAGTTGCGATACCTAGGTACATAAATACCATTGGGTCTTCGTCCAAAATAATATTTGTCTTCGTAACCATCTACTTTTCCGCTAGCACCAATACCTAAATGGTGGTCCATTAAATTATGTCCTAATTCACCACTGCTGCTGCCTAATCCTTCTGGCCAAACATCTGTTGCAGAGTTCATTAAAATCCAAGAAGTATTTAATGTGCCTGCATTTAAGAAAACAATTTTCGATTTGTATTCAATGGTTTGGTTGGTTTCGGAATCCAATACTTCAACACCTGTTGCTCTTTTTTTGTCTTTATCGTACAAAACTTTTGTAACAATAGAAAAAGGACGCAGCGTTAAATTGCCTGTTTTTTCTGCAGCAGGAAGTGTAGAAGACTGTGTGCTAAAATATCCGCCAAACGGACAACCCAACCAGCATTTATTTCTAAACTGGCAATTGGTTCTTCCTTCAATTGGAACAGTTAAATTAGCCGTACGACCAATAATCATACTTCTCTCGCCTTTATAATGGGCTTTAATTCTAGCAGCAACATCTTTCTCCACGCAAGTCATATCCATTGGAGGTAAAAATTGTCCATCGGGCAAAACAGCCAAGCCATCTTTATTACCACTAATACCTGCAAATTTTTCTACATGATCGTACCAAGGTGCAATGTCTTTGTATCGAACTGCCCAATCAACACCATGACCATCTTTTGCATTGGCTTCAAAATCGGTATCACTCCAACGATAACTTTGACGGCCCCAGGTTAATGATTTTCCACCAACATGGTATCCGCGAAACCAATAAAATGGTTTTACTTCTGTATAAGGATGTTCTGTATCCTTGCACCAAAAGTCGAGGTTCATTTCGTTTAAAGGATAGTCTCTTTTTAAATTCGGATAATCCTTAATCATCTGTTGGGTTCTTTTGCCACGGTGTGGAAAATCCCAAGCTTCTTTATTAGCAGAAACGTAGTCTTTAATGTGTTCAATATTGCGTCCTCTTTCAAGTAACAATACTTTCAAACCTTTCTCGGTTAATTCTTTTGCAGCCCAGCCACCGCTGATACCAGAACCCACTACAATTGCATCATATGTTTGTTCAGCCATTATTGATAGAGTTTTATTTATTAAATATCACAAATTTGAATTGCCTTACGCAATGAATCAATTTTATCTACTGCCTTAGGAATGAATTCTTGGGCCACATAGCCTTTAAAACCAGTAGCATGAATTGCTTTCATAATGGCAGGATAATAAAGTTCTTGGGTTTCGTCAATTTCATTTCTACCCGGCACACCACCAGTATGGTAATGACCAAAATAAGGGTTGTACGAACGAATAGTACTTATTACATCTCCCTCATCAATTTGCATATGATAGATATCATACAACAATTTAAAATTAGGAGAACCAATTCTTTTACAAAGCTCCACGCCCCAAGCAGAATGATCACACATATAATCTTTATGGTCTTTTTTGCTATTGAGCAATTCCATTACAATGATTACGCCATTTTTTTCGGCTTGTGCCATAATTTGCTTTAAACCTTCGGCACAATTTTGCAAACCAGTTTCGTCATCCATTCCATTTCTATTACCACTTGCACAAAACAAATTCATATACCCTGCTTTTGCAACAAGGTCAATATGTTCTGTGTAATTACTAATTAGTTTGGCATGGTACTGTTTATCGTTCCATCCTTTGGTAAGGCCAATTTCAGCGCCATTGCACATGGTAGAAACTAGGTTGTATTTTTTTAGTGTTGGCCAGTCTTTAGGGCCCACTAAGTCCATTCCTACCAACCCAATTTCTTGAGAAGCAGCGCAAAGTTGTTCTAATGGAATATCATTATAACACCAACGGCAAACAGAGTGGTTAATATTTCCTTTTAATGGCGGATTACTTGGTTTCATATCACTAGAAAAAGATGATAAACTTGCGCCAGCAGCTAGTGCCGCAGAGCCTGTGAAAATATTTTTAATAGCAGTTCTTCTGCTTGGTTTGTTTGGCATTTTATATAAATTAATTATAAATAAAAAATCTTTTAAGCCGCTGATGCAGTAGCGGAAATTGTGCCTAATTGACTAGCACTGAGTTGAAACTCAGTACCTAGCCTGCCTAAAATGCCCGCCCTAATTCCAAAAGATAAAGCAGTTACCAAAAGCGCTAGGCAGCTGGCAGCAAATAATTGACTAGGTTTTGGATTTGTTTGCATTTCGTTAGAGTTTAAAATAAAAGTTTAGAAGTTAAATGTAATTTTTTATTTTTAAAACTTCGTTGATAAAAAATTAGCTGATAATTATTTTTTTTTCGTCAGCTTTATACCAAAATAGTAATTGTGTCGATTTGACACCTAAAGTAATGAACAAATTTTACTAAAATAACAAAGTAATCAGAAATGAACCGAAAACTAAGAATGGGCATGGTAGGAGGCGGAAAAGACGCTTTTATTGGTGCCATCCACCGATTTGCAGCAAATATGGATGGATTAATTGAAGTGACTGCGGGTGCACTTAGTATTAACCCAGAAATTGCAGTTGATTCTGGCAAAATGTTGTTTCTTCCAGCAGATAGAACCTATTTGACTTTTGAAGAAATGATTACCAAAGAAGCCGCATTGCCCGCCGATAAGCGGATTGACTTTGTTACCATTGTAACACCCAATTTTGCGCACTTTGCCCCTGCTATGATGGCCTTAGACCATGGATTTCATGTGGTTATTGAAAAACCTATTGCATTTACATTAGACGAAGCCAAACTATTAAAAAAGAAAGTTGAAGAAACTGGGCTGATTCTATGCTTAACGCATACTTATTCTGGTTATCCATTGGTAAAACAGGCACGCGCAATGGTAGCAGATGGTGTGCTCGGAAAGATTAGAAAAGTATGGGTTGAATATCCACAAGGATGGTTGAGTAAATTATCTGAGAGAGAAGGCAATGCACAAGCAGCTTGGAGAACAGATCCATCAAAGAGCGGAAAGAGTGGCTGTATGGGTGATATAGGTACACACGCGGCGCACCTTGCAGAATATATTACTGGTGCGCAAATCACTCATTTATGTGCTGACTTAAATATAATGGTACCAGGCAGATTATTAGACGATGATGGTGGTGTATTATTGAAATTTAATAATGGAGCTGCAGGCGTATTAATGGCATCGCAAGTTGCCGCTGGTGAAGAGAACGCACTAAAAATTAGAATCTATGGCGAAAAAGGAGGCCTAGAATGGGCACAACACGAACCAAATACTTTATTGGTAAAATGGTTAGACGCTCCAACTCAAATATTACGCGCTGGCGGAAATTACGGCGACCGTTTAAGTACTTATGCCACTAAAAATTGCAGAACACCAGGTGGACACCCAGAAGGCTATTTAGAAGCGTTTGCTAATATTTACCACAATTTTGCAAAAACTTTATCTGCACATATTGATGGAACAACACCTACACCCGAAGAATTAGATTTTCCTTCAGTAAATGATGGCATTAGAGGTATGGCATTTATAGACAATGTTGTTGCCTCTGCACAATCAACTATTAAATGGACAGCATACCAATTATAATTTTTACAAAAACCTTCATTTAAGTACATTCTATGACAAATATAAAAGGACCTGCTATTTTTTTAGCGCAATTTATGGGCGATGCCGCTCCATTTAATTCTTTAGATACCATTTGTGCATGGGCTAAAAGTTTGGGATTTGAAGGCGTTCAAATTCCTAGTTGGGATCCACGTTGTATCGATTTAAAGAAAGCAGCAGAAAGCAAAACTTATGCCGATGAAATTAAAGGAATCGTGCAAGCTGCTGGTATGGAAATTACAGAGTTATCTACGCATTTGCAAGGACAGCTAGTAGCAGTAAATCCTGCATACGATGCACTGTTTGATGGATTTGCACCCGAAGAATTTAGAAACAATCCTACAGCCCGAACTGCCTGGGCGGTGCAACAATTAAACTATGCTGCAAAAGCATCTAAAAACCTAGGACTCAATGCCCACGCTACTTTCAGCGGAGCATTGCTTTGGCATACAGTTTATCCTTGGCCACAAAGACCAGCAGGTTTAGTAGAAACAGGATTCACCGAATTAGCCAAACGATGGTTACCAATTTTAAATACATTCGACGAAAACGGCGTAGATCTTTGTTATGAAATTCATCCTGGCGAAGATTTGCACGATGGCGTGAGTTACGAAATGTTTTTAGAAAAAGTAAACAACCATCCTCTTTATTATACGATCCATCGCATTTTGTTTTGCAGTGTTTAGATTATTTGTCTTACATCGATTTTTATCATGAGCGAATTAAAATGTTTCATGTAAAAGATGCTGAGTTTAATCCAACGGGTAAACAAGGGGTATACGGCGGGTATCAAAGTTGGATTAATCGGGCAGGACGTTTCCGTTCTTTGGGAGATGGACAAGTTGATTTCAAATCTATCTTTAGCAAATTAGCAGGCTATAATTATAAAGGATGGGCGGTAATGGAATGGGAATGTGCTATAAAGCATCCAGAAACAGGCGCGGCAGAGGGTGCGCCATTTATAAAAAACCATATTATTCGTGTAACGGAAAAAGCTTTTGACGATTTTGCAAGTACTGGGTCAAATGAAGAATTTAATCGTAGTATTTTGGGAATTCATTAATAACTTTATTTTTTTTAATATAAAAATTTATCTGAATTGAAAAAGTATCTTTTAGCCATCGGACTAGTAGTTTTGATAGGCGCATGTAGTAGCAACAACAGTAATGAAAAAAAGGAACCAGCAACAGTAGGTCCAGCGCCAGTAGCAGCTCCAGCGCCAGTAGCCGATTTAACTGCTAATCCCGATTACAAAAAAGGCTTGGTATTAGTTGCTAAATCAGACTGTTTAACTTGTCATAAAACCGATGCAAAATTAATAGGGCCCGCTTATAAAGATGTATCTGCAAAATACGAACATACCGAAGCAAATATTGAATTATTAGCTGGTAAAGTATTAAAAGGCGGTAGCGGTGTATGGGGTGCAATTCCAATGACCCCTCATCCACAATTGTCTTTAGAAGACGCCAAGCAAATCATTAAATATATTTTCTTACTCAACAAATAAAAACGATGCAAACATTACTGTATTCCTGTTTACTATCAGCCACCCTTTTAGTAGGAAGTCCTGATAAAAATGTAAAAAAAGAAACCGCAAAACCAAAAGGTTGGATTTCTTTGTTTGATGGAAAAACCACCAAAGGTTGGCATACGTTTGGAAAAACAACAGTAGGCGAATACTGGAAAGTGCAAGACGGCGCTTTGTATTTAGACGCAGCCGCAAAAAAAGAATTGAAAGCAAAAGGAGATGGCGATATATTATCTGATGCTATTTTCGGAGATTTTGATTTAAAAGTTGATTGGAAAGTTTCACAAAAAGGAAACAGTGGTATTATTTTTTGGGTGCAAGACGATGCAGTTAAATACGAGCATGCTTTTCATACAGGACCTGAAGTTCAAGTACTTGATAATGACGGGCACAGCGATGGAAAAATCATCAAACACAGGGCTGGAAACTTGTACGATTTAGTAGAAGGAAAAGAAGGTGCTGTAAAACCTGTTGGCGAATGGAATACCTGCGAAATAATTTGCAATAAAGGCAAAATGGAAATTATTTTAAATGGCACTTCAGTTGTAACAACCAATTATGGCGATGACAATTGGAAAGATATGATTTCAAAAAGCAAGTTTAAAAATATGCCAGATTTTGGTAGAGTTTTTAGCGGCAATATATGTTTACAAGACCACGGCAATGATGTATGGTTTAAGAATATCTTGATCAAAAAATTGTAAGTAAGCTTCCAGCAATAAAGAGATTGTCTCATTAATAAAAGCGCTGTCATTCCTTTACACAGTTTAGTGTTAAATATGATGGCAGCATTTATTAATGAGGCAGTTTTTTTTAATAGCCCCTCTCATCTAAAACAACGATTCCATTCTTTATTTTATTTAACTTGCCACTATGCAAGAGCACAATGATGAATATTTTATGCAACAGGCCCTCAATGAGGCACAGAAAGCATTTGATGCAGACGAAGTGCCAGTGGGTGCCGTAGTGGTCATGAATAATAAAATCATTGCACGAGGACACAATCAAGTTGAACTCTTAAACGATGCAACAGCCCATGCCGAAATATTAGCGCTTACAGCGGCTTTTAATTTTATGGGCGCCAAATATTTACCAGAAGCAAGCTTGTATGTAACGCTCGAGCCTTGTTTAATGTGTGCAGGTGCA
>JAPLEL010000047.1 GCA_026391415.1 Bacteroidota bacterium | reverse complement strand
TTTCCTTTAATTTTGCAAATTGGCCTTTTCAAAACGGTAGTTGGGCAGAAATGCACATCCTTATCGGTAACCAGCTTAGGAAATAGTTTATGGCACTACCATATTTAGTTAAACATATTTACAATAGCGGAACGGAAGAAGTCATTCGTCGTGGCAAAAAAATTCATGCATTGGGTAATGCAGAGTTGCTAGAATACGACGACCTTATGGCCACGGTTGTTTTTCGAGTAAAGGATGATGGATATGCTACTTTTTACAAAGTGCATATTACACAGTTCAAAGATCCCAAAACATTATCGCTACGTTGTAGTTGTCCATACAATTTGTCTGAAATCTGCCGCCATAAAGCAGGGGCATTGTTTCATTTGCAAGATTTGTTAGATAAAAATTTATTAGGCGATAAAGAAACCATTTACGACCAAAAACATACTGTTGTAAAAATAAAACAACTAGACTTAAAGTTGATTCGCTTACTTACCAAAAAAGAAAATTTTGAGGCTGCAGAAAATTTCTTGCGTAGCAGTCGTGCCACTATTTTAGAAGCGAAGGAAGAAAGGGTATTAGCCCAAATTGAATACGAAGATCTTGTTTACAAAGTATTGATTCAAAAAAACGAGGAAAGAAATTTTGATACAAGTTGTGCTTGCGATAGCGATACAGAACATCCGCTATGTATGCACAAGAGTATTGTATTACTGCAGTTATTACAAAATTATGGTGCTAATTATTTTGATAGCATTCGCAATTGGGATAAAGAAAAAAACAAACTCTTGGCCTTGTATGGTTATTCATTAACCGATGACTTAAAAAATAAATTTGAATTTACTTATACCGATAACAAACCTTTTTTACGCGTACTAGATACATCAATAAAAAGAGTCGCATTAAATTCAAATGGCGAATTGCGTCCTAAGCCACCAGAAACAAATTTGAGTCAAGAATTAGCAGACTTTGTTCCAGCGCAAAAAACCATGCTAAAACTTGGAATGGTTATTACCACTAATGACCAATACTATCCATATATATCACTAGAATTGGTACAAGGTGAAGCAGACGAAGAACTAACCAAATACATTTCAAAGACTGTTAAACTAGACCTTACAAAATTCATTCAAACAGAAATTTTTAGTGAAGACGATAAAATGCTATTACAACATCTGCGCAAACTAATGCCAGGTGAAGTGAATAGATATTTAAACAGAAACTCTCCATTTAGTGGCATCTGGGAGAATATCATTCAACAGCATAACAATGAATTGCCCGAGGAAACAAGGCATTTAATTAACGAATACCTACATCCTAAGTTTAAAAAATTGTTCGAAGAATTAATGGATTCGCCGTTTGTATTTTATTTACAGCCGCGAAAAACATTTACAACTTCCAATCTATTACCCGCCGAACTCAGTGCACAATTTATTAGTCCTGAATTTGAAGTTAGTTATGCAAACGGAAAATATATAGTTGATTGTAGAATAAAACTTCCTTTGGCAGATTTAAATATTGCTGAAAATGAAAGTGAATCATCCTCAATATTTCAATACCATAACCAATTCTACACTTGGAAGCGTTCCGAAGATATTATGCAAGTAGAGAAATTCTTGCCTACTGGAAAAATTGAAATTGCAGCGGCTGACTGGAACAGGCAGTTAATGCTGTTTGTAATGCCCTTGTCTAAAGATTACCATGTACATTTTAGTAATGTTCAAAAAGAAGAAATTAAAGACCTTCAACCAGATTGGAAAATTCAGCTAAAAGAAAAGGGCGACTACTTATTATTTCAACCCATTTTTATTTATAGAGGTTACGAGGTTCGTTCAACTGATAAAGAAAAAATTGTTTTACCAGCAGAGGATCGAATATTAATTATTCATAGAAATTTAGACGCAGAAAAAGTATTGATGCAAAAAATTGAATCATTACATTCTCAATTTGTGCATCCAACAGATTCATCGGCACTGGCATTAAAAGGATCAGATGTACTAAAAAATAATTGGTTCTTTTTATTTATTGATGCTGCCAAAGAAATGAATCTTCCTGTACACGGATTTGAAGCACTCAAGAATTTTAGATTCAATACAGCCAAGCCTGCCACACAAATATTTATTAGTAGTAATACCGATTGGTTTGATGCTAAGGTTCAAATTAATTTTGGCGAGCAAAAAGTAACTGTAGAAGATGTTAAGAAAGCGCTTGCCAACAAACAACAGTTTGTACAACTAGGCGACGGCACACTCGGTATTTTGCCAGAAGAATGGATTAAAAAATATTCATTGTTATTTAGAGTAGGTGATGGTAAGCAAGGCAGTATGAAGCTGAGCAAGTACCATTTTAGTGTGATTGAAGAATTGTATTTACAGCGCGATGAACAAGAATTATTTTTTCAATTAGAAGAAAAATACGAAAGACTTAAAGAAAATCATAGCATCAAACCTATTGAAGCGCCTGCGCATTTACAAGCCATTTTAAGGCCGTATCAAGAGAGTGGTTTTCAATGGCTCAATTACTTACGCGAAGTGCAATGGGGCGGTATTTTAGCAGATGATATGGGATTGGGTAAAACCATTCAAGCCCTGAGTTTCTTGCACCATTTAAAAGCCGAAACAGGTACTTTAAAAGCAATGGTCGTTTGCCCTACAACGCTAATGTTTAACTGGCAGAATGAAATAAAAAAATTCACACCAAACCTTACTTATTATATGCACCATGGTGGTGCGCGTTCTAGAGGAAATTTATCGGATGATAAAATTGATGTAATTATTACTACCTATGGAACGCTAAGAAGTGATATTAAACAATTTGTAGAAGTGCCTTTCGATTATGTAATTCTCGACGAAAGTCAGGCAATTAAAAACCCATCTAGTAAAGTAACCAAAGCAGCAGGTTTGCTAAAGTCTAAAAATCGTTTGTGCTTAAGTGGTACGCCTTTACAGAATAACACATTCGATATTTTTGCCCAAATGAATTTCTTAAATCCAGGCATGCTAGGCAGTGTAGAGTTTTTTAAACACGAATTCTCTATGCCTATTGATAAGTTTGGAGAAAAAGAACAGAAAGACCATTTAAGAAAATTATTATATCCATTTATATTACGCAGAACGAAAGAACAGGTAGCAAAAGACTTACCAGAGAAACAAGAAATGGTATTGTTCTGCGAAATGGGCGACGAGCAACGCAAAATTTACGAAGCATATCGTAATGATTACCGCGATAAAATTTTAGGTGTTGTTGAAAACCAAGGTATCCAAAAATCGCAACTAACAATTTTGCAAGGCTTAATGAAATTGCGTCAAATATGTGATAGTCCAGCAATTGTAAAAGAGCAAGAACGCTTTCCGAATGTGTCTGTGAAATTAGAAGAGATTGGCAGAGAAATTACCGAAAATATTAGCAACCACAAAGCACTGATATTCTCACAATTTTTAGGAATGCTTTCGCTAATTAAAGACAAAATGCGAGAATTAGAAGTTGACTTTGAATATTTCGACGGTAGTAGCACTATCAATGAAAGAGAAGCCGCTATACAACGTTTTCAAAACGACGACTCTTGTAGGGTATTTTTAATTTCTTTAAAAGCTGGAGGTGTGGGATTGAATTTAACCGCAGCCGATTATGTATACATTGTTGACCCTTGGTGGAATCCTGCGGTAGAACAACAAGCTATTGATAGAACGCACCGTATTGGTCAAACAAAAAATATTTTCGCTTACAGAATGATTTGTACCGATACAGTAGAAGATAAAATACTAAAACTACAAGAGCGCAAACGCAACCTAGCAAAAGATTTAATTACAGACGACGAAGGATTTGTAAAAACACTTACTAAAGAAGATGTGGAATATTTATTTAGCTAAATTTCTTTAAGTTAAATAAGTAAGGTAAGAATAGCTTAAACGAATACAAATATATCAGGTGCTCAAACATAAAGAGGCTGTCTCGTAATTTTTGAGACAGCCTCTTTATATTTGAGCTCACCAATTA
>JAPLEL010000171.1 GCA_026391415.1 Bacteroidota bacterium | reverse complement strand
GCCATATTCTCTACCAGTCCAATGATTGGTACATTAATTTGTGCTTGACCAAACATGGCAATACCTTTTTTAGCATCTGCCAATGCCACATCTTGTGGAGTGGTTACAATTACAACTCCTGTTACTGGAACAGTTTGCATGAGTGTTAAATGAATATCTCCTGTGCCGGGTGGCATATCAATTACTAAATAGTCTAATTCGCCCCAGTCTACATCCGTTACAAATTGTTTAATGGCACTACTTGCCATAGGACCGCGCCAAACCACGGCATTTTTTTCATCTACCAAAAAACCTATACTCATTAAAGAAATACCATGCTGTTTCATTGGCACAATTAGGCCCTTGCCTTCATGTTCCTTCATCATTGGTCGTTCACCCCTTAATCCAAACATAATAGGCACGCTTGGCCCGTAGATGTCTGCATCCATTAATCCTACACTTGCGCCGCCTTCTGCTAATGCTAAGGCTAAATTGGCTGATACGGTGCTCTTTCCTACCCCACCTTTTCCACTCACCACCGCAATAATATTTTTAACACCCCCTAAAATCGCTTTGTCGTCTTTGCGATTGGTAGTGGTATTGGAGGTGAAATTCACTGTAATCTGTGCTTCTTTGTTTACCAAAAACTTAATAGCATTTTCACTTGCCGTGCGCATCATGTCTTTCATCGGGCAGGCTGGCGTGGTTAATACGATGGTAAAACTCACCTTATCTCCATCTACAGAAAGGTCTTTAATCATGTTCAATGTAACCAAATCCTTACCTAAATCAGGCTCTTGTACATTGCTTAATGCTTGTAGAACGGCTGCTTCTGTCATGACGAAAGTTTTTGTTAAAAAAGAAATTTGGGTGCAAAGTTAACGGCTAGCAGCCTTACTTTGTTCTAAATCATTTAGTTTAAAAAAGAAGCTATACAACTTTGAATTTTGTGTTCAAACGCTTTGTATTTTTGATGCGCATGAAGAAATTGCTATTATTTGTTGTTTTATTGGCAGCCACACTAATATCTAACAAGGTATTAGCACAAGACAACCCCTACCGCGATTCAGTGGTTCAATTTAACGGGGTGGTAATGACTGCAGATAGTTTGCGTGGAATTGCCTCAGCCAGTATTATTGTTGAGGGTAAGGGCCGTGGAACCATTACTAGTCAAGACGGGGTATTTTCTATTGTAGTTTTAAAAGGCGATAAAATAACCTTCTCTTGTATTGGATTTAAAAATTTCACCTTAAAAATTCCTGAAAACCTAACTAGTAACCAATATACTTGGATTCAATTATTAGTAACTGATACTGTTTATTTACCCGCTACAATCTTAAAACCACGCCCTTCAAAAGAACAATTTGAGCGAGACTTTGTAAACAATCGCATTCCTGACGATATGTACGAAATTGCGCGAAAAAATACCGACGAATCTCAACGCCGTATTTTATTGGCCACCTTGCCTTCAGATGGTAGAGAAGCAGTGAATTTTCAAATGCGTCAACAGGCCAATAAATATTATTACAATGGCCAAACCCCTCCTATGAATATTTTAAATCCTGCTGCATGGGCAGATTTTATTAAGTCTTGGAAAAGAGGCGATTTTAAGAGCAAAAAATAAGCTTGTATCTTTATTGATCTACAAAACTTGTTTTATGAACAATCAGCAAATAACTGTTATTGGAGCTGGCACAATGGGCAATGGTATTGCGCATGTTTTTTTACAAGCTGGATATAAGGTCCATTTAGTAGATACCAATGAATTGCAACTCAATAAAGCTATTGATACTATTGCTAAAAACATGGATCGTCAAATAGTTAAAGCAGTATTAACCATTGCAGAAAAAGAAACTTTTCTAAAAAATATTTCTACTTATTCAAGCATTCAAGATGGCGTAAAAAACGCTTTTTTAGTCATTGAAGCTGCAACAGAAAACGCCGAAATTAAATTAAAAATATTTGAACAAATAGACGCACACGCTCCTATTGGCGCCATTTTAGCAAGTAACACATCTTCTATTTCTATTACCAAAATTGCAGCTGTTACCAAGCGACCAGAAAAAGTGATTGGTATGCATTTTATGAACCCTGTACCAGTTATGAAATTGGTAGAAATTATAAATGGATATGCTACAGACCTAAATGTTACAGAAACAATTGTTGCCTTAACCAATCAATTAAATAAAGTTCCTTGTGTTGTTAATGATTATCCTGGTTTTATAGCCAATAAAATATTAATGCCAATGATTAATGAAGCAATCTATAGTTTATACGAAGGGATTGCTGGT
The DNA here is from genome assembly GCA_026391415.1 of Bacteroidota bacterium. Lineage (GTDB taxonomy): Bacteria > Bacteroidota > Bacteroidia > Chitinophagales > Chitinophagaceae > Sediminibacterium. The sequence goes on along the minus strand of JAPLEL010000171.1, from coordinate 2,181 downwards.
GTTACTTCTATTGATACTATTATGAAATTAGGCATGGCACATCCTATGGGACCTTTGCAATTAGCAGATTTTATTGGTTTAGATGTTTGCTTGAGCGTTCTTCAAACACTGCAACAAGGTTTTGGAAATAACAAATATGCCCCATGCCCCTTATTAGCGAATATGGTTGCAGCAGGTAAAATTGGCATTAAATCGGGAGAAGGATTTTATGTATATACTCCAGGAAATAAAGACTTAGTAGTTAGTAAGCGATTTGCTATTTAACTGGCTTGATATCTATTGTATGTAAATCAGTTAATTTAAATAATACTTCTTGTAAACGCGCTTTGGGAATACCAATTTTAAGCAAGCAAAACAATTGCTGCTCTTGGCCTATTACTGTACATCCAAATTGTTTACAAATCATCATCACTTCATTGAGTCGGGTATAATCGAATTGTAATTCGTAAATAATTTCAATCGCTTTTTCAACAGTAGGCACTAATTGCAATGCCATTATGGTTGAGGTTTTATAGGCATTTATCAAGCCTGGAACACCTAGTAGTGTGCCGCCAAAATATCGAACTACAATTACTGCAGTATCGGTTAATAGTTTACTATCAATCTGTCCTAATATAGGCCTACCAGCAGTTCCACTAGGCTCTCCGTCGTCACTTACCCTAAAATTATTTCCGTCTAATCCTAGTCGATAAGCAAAGCAATGGTGTACTGCTTTTGGATGTTCTTTTTTTAATAGTTGTAAATGAACTTTAAATTCATCAACAGATTGTATAGGATAGGCAAATGCAATAAACTTACTTCCTCGTTCTTTGAATTCGGCAAAAGCTGTTTTTTCAATTGTTAAATAAGCGTCTGCCATAATTAAAAATTTGCGCCAAAAGCAATTAAATAAATGGCAATTAAAGATAAAACAATCCCTATCCAATTTACTTTAGATAAGCGTTCTTTAAACAAAATCCAAGCGGTAACCGAACTAAATAAAACAATCCCCATATTGTTTACTGGAATACTGGCACTTGAAGGCCAAATACCTTCTTGTAAAAAATGTACCAAACACCAAATAGAAAAATAATTGGGAATGCCTATTAAAATTCCCGCTAGTAAATTCTTTAATTGAAACACCTGTTTCTTACGAAGCATTTGTACTATCAATATTATTGATCCAATTGATGCAGCGGCAAAAAATACACTGATCAAATAAGCATTGTTGTTTTCGGCGTTTACATACGTGTGCTGTACATGATTTATTAAAGCATCTATTAAGCCACTACTTATAAATAAAACAATTGGCAATAAATAATTCCATCTACCAAGCATTTTTTTCGAACCATCATTTGTTTGATAACAGGTTAACACAACAGCAATTAACGCTAAAATAACGCCCAATAATTTCCAAGACTGAACTGTTTCGTGATACAAATAAACAGATAATACAACCGGAATAATTAGTGATAATTTATTAGAAACCGATGTTACTGCTACCCCCATTTTTTGCGCAGTAATACCAATCACATTAAATGTGGCAATAAACATCATACCCATTATACAAGCCCACTGAAACCATTTAGTGTGAATGGTTATAGCATTAATAGGGAATCCGCCGTTTACAATACTACCCACTAAAACACAAGTAATATAATTGAATACAATGGCTTGAAAAATAGAAATTCCATACCGCTCGCAAAACTTAAATGCAAGGGTTAAATAACTCGATAAAAAAATACTTCCAAATAAATACAACATAGGTAATTAATAGCAATTATATGCTAACTGAAACTGGTTTAAAATAATGGATAGTATCTGAATTTAGATTGTTTATTTGAATTAATATTTCGTCTTTTAGTACAGGACTATTTAACCCGCTTTCAATTGACAGGCTATTATTGCGAATCACCCTAGCTTCATCCCATATATTAAAATCAATGAATGATTGTAATAATGCTGCGCCACCTTCCACTAAAATGCTTTGAATATGTTGGTCGTAACAAGTTTTTAATATTTGAGGAATCGTTGGCAATGATTCATTTAATTGAACATATTGCAATTGCTTTTCAACCGTATTTTTTTTATAATTAAAGACAATTGTTGGCACTTCTCCATCAAATACATTTAAGTACAAAGGCAGGCGTAAAGAAAGATCTATTACCAAACGTATTGGATTTTTTCCTTTACCATATCTAT
>JAPLEL010000135.1 GCA_026391415.1 Bacteroidota bacterium | reverse complement strand
TATAAGGTTTTGCATTATCAACCGCAATATTATAAAACTGTCCTACCGGTGGGGTGTTGGCTTTAAACCAATGTGCACCATCATCATAAGAAATATTACAGCCACCATCATTTCCATTAATAATATGGTTGTCTTTTGATGGATCAATCCAAACAATATGGTGATCGGAATGGACATTCTCTTTATTAATACTTGTAAATGATTTTCCACCATCCTTACTCATCATTAAACTAACTCCAGTAATAAAAACTTTATTTTCATTTACCGGGCTCACAAATATTTTACCAAAATAATAACCATAAGTGCTATAAAAAAATCCAGGAATAGATTGGTCATTCACTTTTTTCCAGTGAATTCCATTGTCTTCACTTTTATAAACTTCACAACCAATAATGGGTGTTTCGAACATGGCGGCATTTGCATCAAATAAAAAATCCCAAATACAAGTTGGTTTTAATTTATCTGTTTTAACCAGTTCCTTTAAATTACTAGCATTGTATTTAGCAGGCAAACCATTTCTGCGAGAACTAGCAAAAGTATTTAATTTTTTATCGTCTAAAGCCAAAAATTGTTCTTTGGATAAATCTTTAAAATCAGTTAAAACAAACCTTGTACTGTCTGTTTTTTTTGCCAAAGTATCGGGGCGATGAAATTGGTTGTCTAAAATTGCATAAACCATACTTGGATTTTTTGCAGAAATAGCTAACCCAATCCTACCAACACCTTCCCCAGTTGGAAAGCCACTTTCAGTAGTTGACACCAATTGCCAATTGGTTCCTCCATCAATACTTTTATAAATACCACTAGTAGCGCCAGACTCTTCGAAGTTTGAGGCTGTTCTAGTTCTATACCACATGGCTGCAAAAAGTTCGTTAGGATTTTTTGGATTGATTTCTAAATCTACTGCACCTGTTTTTTCATCTACAGCTAAAGTTTGTTTCCAGTTTTTTCCACCATCAGTAGTTTTATAAATACCGCGTTCTTTATTGAATGAAAACAAATGCCCCAATGCTGCAACCCAAACAGTATTTGGATCGCTAGGGTGTAAAACAATTTTTCCAATATGATGGCTTTCGGGTAAACCTAAGTAATCCCAGTGTTTGCCATTATCTGCAGATTTATACATACCAATACCTGCATAAGAAGATCGGCTACTATTGGCTTCTCCAGTACCTACCCAAATAATATGCGCTTTCCAGTTTACCGCAATATCTCCAATCATTAAAATATCGGTTGAATCAAAAATGGGCGTAAAACTTTGTCCATTATTAACAGTATGCCAAACACCACCAGAAGCATAAGCCACATAGAATTCTGTTGGATCTGCAGGATTAGCGTCAACATCTACAACCCTTCCACTCATTACACTTGGTCCAATATTTCTAAACCCAATTTGGTTAACCATTGATTTACGCAACAATTCTTTTCTTTGAGAAAATGATTGTAGGCGATCTGACGGGGAACTAGGTTTAACTTGAGCATTGCTGTTTAAACAGCTTATCAAAGCAACTAAAAAAGTTAATTTTCTCATGCGATTATAAATTATTGGTAAATTCGAAGGACTAATTTAGTAATAATGCGCATTTATCTGCTACCGTTAATCCTATTAATTTATACAGCGGCCAACGCTCAGTGTAAAACTTATCGAATAGCGTCGAATGGAGACACTTTAAACTGTGTTGACATGAAAGGCTCCAAACAAGGAAAATGGGCTGTTCATATTGACCCATTGCGCGGAGAACCAGGGTTTGAAGACGAAGGCAGTTATACCAATGACCGAAAAGAAGGTGTTTGGAGAAGATTTAATTTAATGGGTGATATTATGGCCATTGAAAC
>JAPLEL010000146.1 GCA_026391415.1 Bacteroidota bacterium | reverse complement strand
GAAGCTAGGTTTTTTGTAAACCCCAATGGAGACCATGATATTAATGAAACTGATAAATTTGAAAATCTAGTTCCTGAAATGTATAAAGATGGATTTCAAGTAAAAGGTGAAACACTGATTGAACAAAAATCATTTGCAGCATTCATTAAAAAACATCCTTCCATTAAAGCATACTTTCATGGACACGAAAATTTTACGGAATATTATAATTGGAAAGGACCCGATAGTACCATAAATCTTCCTTGTATAAGAACAGACAGCCCAATGAAGGGCCAAACTTCTGCAAAGGATGAATCTAAATTAGCCTACGAAATTGTGTCTATCAACACAATTTCCAAAGTACTAACCGTTAGAGAAGTACTTTGGAATACAACAGCGTCCGCAGGTGTTGTAAAATGGGGTCAATCTATTAATATTAAATTATAGAATAGTTGATATGATCTGCTATAAACACAGCACAATATTTTTTAATCATTTCTCTTCTATAATACACCTAATAATCCTATCCAATAACAGTCATAGTTGAACCAGAAATGGTAATGACATAAACCTTTAAAGGATTAGTTGCCGGCCCTTGGGTAACAGCACCAGTGGTTGAAAAATTTGCTCCGTGGTTAGGACAGATAAATTTATTTGCTGCTTGGTTATAACTAACAAATGTGCCTTGGTGGGTACAAGCAGCTTGTACAGCGGTGAATGAAGCAGGCACATTTCCTGTAGCAAGCCTTACAATCACTATACCATTTTGTAATATTGAGGAACCTACTGTTGTTATGTTTGTAAGTAGGTCAACATTAAAATTTGCAGAAACGCCACCCGATGTAAAGCTGTCGCTTCCTGTTGTTTTACTACAGGCGCCCATGCAAACGGCACAAGCTGCAACAACAGGGCCGGTAATACTTCCTAAAAATGCTCTTCTTTTCATGTGTGTTATTTTAAGTTTTAGAGAATCCTAATTTTTCTGGTGTGATAGGTAAGTCACGTACTCTTTTTCCTGTGGCATTATAAACAGCATTGGCTACAGCTGCAGAAAAACCTATCATGGCTATTTCTCCAATTCCTTTTGCGCCAATAGAATTAATAAATGGATCTGGTTTATTTACAAACCAAATTTCTGTTTCAGGAATATCTGTATGTAGTGGAACATGGTAGTCGCCAAAACTTGCGTTGGCAATTTCTCCAGTTGCATGATTAATTTCTAATCCTTCTTTAAAGGTCATACCAATACCTCCAACCACACCTCCAAGCATTTGGCTTCTTGCTGTGTTTTCGCTAATAATTTTTCCTGCATCACCAGTGGTAATTACTTTTTGCAATTTCATTTCACCTGTTTTTGGATGCACTAATATTTTTACAAAATGCACCGAAAAAGAACAGAAAGCATATTTAACTTCTTGGAAATTATTGCCATTTGATTCTTTGGTAATTTCAATACTTGGTTTTCCTGCTAGTTTTAATAATTCAACAATAGCAATTTTATTTCCCTGATTTGTTTTATCAATTAGTAATTCGTTTTTAACTTCTAAATCTGTTATTTGCAAACTTTTAAATGCAGAAAAATGTTGAATACCTAATTCTTTAATTACTTGTTTTAAATTTTCGCAGATAAGGTTTACGGCAGAACCCAATGTTGATGTAGTGCCGGATCCCCCTTGCGATGGGCCTGGTGGAAGGTCTGAATCACCCAACATAAATTTTATTCTTGTTGTAGACATTTGTAAAGACTCTGCTGCAATAATTCCCATAGCAGTAGTAGTTCCAGGGCCCATGTCACTAACAGCGCTTTGCAATATCAAACTTCCATCTGCTTTTAAAATTGCTTTTACTGTGGCGCTACCTTTATTAGCACCAAATATTCCTCCGCCCATTCCATATCCTACTAACCAGCCTTTTTCTTTGAGTGTTCCTGGTTTTTTAGGACGATTTTTCCAGCCAATTTTTTCTTTACCAGCAGCGTAACAATCTTTTACATTATTAGCCGACCAAGGCAATTTTTTTTCTTCATGAATTTCAGAATAGTTAATAATTCTTAAATCAATCGGATCCATTTTTAATTGATACGATAATTCATCTAAAGCACTCTCCAATGCAAAACAACCGGTTGTTTCACCAGGTCCACGCATCCAAGTTGGGGTGCTTAAATCGAGGGGCAATAATTTATATTCTGTATCTACATTTTCGCATTTGTATAAAAATCTTGACGCATCTGTAATTCCTTCGCGAAAGTCTTCGTAACGAGAAGTATTGCTAATGGCTTCGTGCGAAATACCCAATAATTTTCCAGTTTTATCGGCGCCAATGCCAATCTTTTGCCATGCTTGCGGACGATACCCTACCAATGAAAACATTTGCGGACGCGTTAATAATACTTTAACGGGTCTTTTTAATTTCTTGGCTGCAATACAAGCTGCCGGCACGTGTAACCAACTACGTAAGGCATTACCAAAAGCACCTCCTACAAATTCTGTAATTACTCGAACATTTTTTTCTGGAATGCCAAACGTTCTAGCAATGGTAGACTGTGTACCTTTTGGTCCTTGTGACTTATCGTACAAGGTTAATTTATCGTCTCCATCCCAAATAGCAATACTCGAGTGCATTTCCATAGGGTTGTGAACTTCAATTGGGGTATTATATTCTGCCTCAATAAAAAATGGCGCATTTAAATATGCTTTGGGATTACCTCTTTTATACTTACCTGCTAATTTGGTTTTTGATTCAACCAATCGGGCTTCATTAAAATTGGTATCGAATGCTTCTGTTGCATAATCGGCCTTTACTAATTTGATCGCCGCCAATGCATTTTCAAAACTATCTGCTACCACTAAAGCAATTGGTTGCCCGTAAAATCGAACGATATTATCATTTAATACTTTCAACCCCTTCCATTCAAAATTATTTCGCTTGTTATCGGGGGTTAAAGCATTGTATCCTGGTATATTCGGGCAATTCTTATAATAGATAACATCTAATACACCTGGGGCTTGTAGGGCTTTAGAGCTGTCTAAATTGGTAATAGTTCCTTTTGCAATGGTGCTAGTAACAAATAAGCCATAGGCAATATTGTCAATATGATGATCGGCAGTGAACTTTGCTCTGCCGGTTACTTTTTCGGCAGCATCTGCGCGTTCATCGTCGGCAGCTATATTAAAATGATTCGTTGGTTCAAACATAATTTGAAGATTAAAAAGGTTAGACCGTTTTTCCGGATTGTTTCACATCAATAATGGCATCAACAATATTTTGGTATGCGCCACACCTACAAATATTACCTTCCATATAGTCTTTTATTTCTTGCCTAGAGTTGGCGTGACCACCGCGAATGCAAGTAATGGCCGACATAATTTGGCCCGAAGTGCAATAGCCGCATTGCATAGAATCGTGTTTAATAAAGGCTTCTTGCATTGGGTGCATTTGCTTTTCTGTAGCCAATCCTTCAATGGTGGTAACTTTTGCGTCTTGATTATCAACCGCAAGTGACAAACAAGAATTCAATCTTTTTCCATCTACATGCACTATACAAGCACCACACTGGCCCATATCGCAACCTTTTTTGGTGCCGGTTAAGCCAATATCTTCTCTTAATAAATCGAGTAAGCTGCTACGAATATCTACTTGTAAATTGTAAGCTTTTCCATTGATGGTTAAACTCAATTTTTCTTTTGCAACCGTAACAGGCACTACTTTATCTATTGACATGGCCTTTACTAAAATAGAAGGCGTCAAATAAAGCGCAGCTATTGCGGAAGATTTTTTTAGAAAGCCTCTACGGCCTTCATCAACGGTACATGTACGCATAAAAATCCCTTTGATTAAAATTAAGGAATTAAATTTACTAAAACGCAGGTTGGCCTTTTACACTTTTTTAATTGGTTTCTTGTTGAACTTTTAATGACTTGTTATGAAAAAATATTTATCAATTATTTTATTATGCAATATTCAACTGCTGAGTGCTCAGTCAGAAAAAATGGAAGCGCGCATCAATGCTATTATGGCTCAAACAAAATCGGTGGGTCTGTCAGTAGCGGTAGTTAAAAAAAACAAAATCATATATACGCATTCATTTGGCTTGAAAGATATTGCCACCAATACGCCTTTAACAGATGATTGTTTTTTTAGAATAGCTTCCGTTTCAAAATCTTTTACCGCTACGGCAATTATGCAATTAGTAGAGGCAAAAAAATTATCGCTCGATGATGATATTAGTAACCTGATTGGTTTTAAAATTCGAAATCCAAAATTTCCCGAAACAGTTATTACTATTCGCATGTTGTTAATGCATAAATCATCTATTAACGATAGTCAGGGATATTTTACACTAGACGCTATCAACCCAGCAAAAAATTTGGCGTTTGCAAAATGTTACAATGCCTATGAGCCTGCAAATGGATACTTGTATTGTAACTTAAATTTTAACCTTGCCGGTGCAATTGTAGAAAAAGTTTCTGGAGAACGTTTTGATATGTATGTAAAAAAACATATTCTAGAGCCACTAAAAATTGCAGGAGGTTATTGCGTAGACTCATTAAACAAATCTCTTTTTGCAACCATTTATGAATACAATAAAGATTCTGCAAGGTTCGATGCTTCTCCTGGCGCATATAATCCTCGCAGTGCAGAGATTGCTAATTATGTATTAGGCTATAGCACGCCAATTTTTTCTCCAGCAGGTGGCATGAAAATTTCAGCTACTGATCTGGCAAAATATATGATCATGCACAGCCAACTTGGAAAATATAATGGCAAAAGAATTATTTCTAAAAAGAGTGCGCTTGAAATGCAACCAGCACCAACCGATAAAGACGCTTATGCGCTAGCACTTTTATCAACCGAAAAATTAATTGCCAATAAAATAATGAAAGGGCATACTGGATCGGCATACGGATTATTTAGTGCGATGTTTTTTAATCCAAAAGAAAAATTTGGCATAGTAGTTATTTGTAACGGCACAGGACCCGGGTATACCAACGGTTTTAATACAGTGATTAAACAAACGGTGAATTGTTTGTATGATGAATTGATAGAAGGAACAAGTTCAAAAAAATAAGGAGATCCACAATACGAAAATTTTCAAGGGGCTAATAATGGCAAAAATGAATTTTGGATTATATTGAGTGATTAATCCAAGCTAATTTTAAAGGAGTTACATTAATATGAATCATTACATGGAAAAAACAGTAAGATTCATTTCATTCTTACACAAATTTAAATACGTATTTTTATTGACTTTAATATTTGAATAGCACATATCATGACGCATAAAATAAGTACCTGTATATCGTTTGACGGTAAAGCAAAAGAGGCCGCTAATTTTTATAAAGATATTTTTGGATCTTTTGAATTGATTTCCGAAAATCCGTTTGTAGTTAATTATTCTTTGTTTGGCAGAAGATTTATGCATTTAAACCAAGGACCTGGGTATCCTATAAACCCTTCTATTTCATTTTATATAAATGCTGAAACAGAAGCAGAAATAGAAGCAATTTGGTTGAAACTAATTATTGATGGCAAAGTATTAATGCCGCTCAATACCTATCCATGGAGTAAAAAATATGGCTGGTGTGCCGACAAGTTTGGGGTTAATTGTCAACTAATATTAGGCCATGAAAGTAGTTGTAAGGTAATGCCGCATATGTTGTTTTGTGGAACAAACAATGGCCGTGCAGCAGAAGCTATTGCTTTTTATACAAGTATTTTTAAAGAGTCAGAAATTATAACCATTAACAAATACGAAAAAGGAGAAGCAGATACAGAGGGGAATATTAAGTATGCACAATTCGAACTAACTAAATTTCCATTTGGCGCAATGGATAGTTCGGGTGCCCACCAATTTAGTTTTAATGAAGGTGTTTCTTTTATTGTTATGGTTGATACACAAGAAGAGATTGATTATTACTGGAACAACTTAATAGTTGAAGGATCTCCTGCAAGATGTGGTTGGTTAAAAGATAAATTTGGCGTGAGTTGGCAAATTGTTCCTTCAATTCTAGGAAAGTACATGACTAATCCAGCAACGGCTCCTAAAGCTACCTATGCATTTTTGCAAATGTCTAAATTTATTATTGCAGACTTGGTGAAGGCGGTGGAATAAACAATGCGCAAGTGCTATTCTTAGTGATACATTTTTCTATCTAACCCCTTTTTTCATTATATTTGAATATGCTATTTCCTATACTATTTGGAACGATTGCTGTTTTAATCATCTTCTGGAGAAGAAGAAGGAGAGGTGATTGATTTATAAAGCTAGTGCTATTATCAATAAACTTATAGGTTGGTTTTTATAAAGAATCTAACCATGCTTAGTCGTTTATCTTTTTAACGGTATGGCTTTTCAAATTTATCAATACAGGCTTCTGCAATGACAATAGCATTCGGATTTAAGATTGTAAAAGGCAAATCAGATTGATAGTTGCGCATTCTACAGCCAACTAACGTAACTGTAGCAATATCTTTACCACTTATCAGCATAAAATCTTGTGACTGTCCAAAATTTGATAAAGCCTTATTTGATCCAGAAAATGCTTCAACATTTGAAATAGAAGTATGCCCTTTTCCCTCTATAATAAATGGATGAACATCTGCTAGTTTTGCACCTGTATTTGCAATGATGGATCCTTGCGTAATCATCCAGTTTCTATTTTTAGCATTATCACCTAATTTATGAACACCAACAGTTACACAATCAAAATTAAAATTAGTTAGTTGCCCATAACTAGCAGGGCCAAGGTAAATGCCGCCGTAATTACCAAAAGTGAATAGGTCTATTAGTTGCGCATTGTCTGTATGATTAATTGAGTAAGTAAATTTTTTGTTTGCTACTACTGCATCAACTATTTGAATTGAATTTTGACCACCTAATTGCCTTTGAATTGCTGGATTTACATGACAATGCAACACGCGTGGCACATCGTAACAATAATCTATGCGAATAAATTCTCCACTTAATGGATAGCCGTGACAGTGTTCAATTAAAATCAATTCGCATGGAAATTTTGCCGAGGCTTTAAAATCCATTGCTAAGTACTCGCCGTAGAAAGTTAAATTAGTGAGGGTTACTCCTTCTGTAAAATTTGTTTTTGTAACCTGAATAGTAGCTGGATAAGCAATGATTTTAGATGGATCTTTAATACTTTGTTCAGGGTACCAAAATTGAATCCCTTTAATTTGTGTACTGCTTTCAACAGTAATAAAAGCCGATAGGGTATCTCGTATTGAAAAAACACTTCCAACCGGTCTATTAAATTTCGGATGTTTTGTACCCCTTGGAACTGGCCCATGTACACCAACTAATGACACATTCTTTTTTAGAATAATGCCAGTTTCAATTTCATAAGGTTTATCGGTAGGTTCTACAAAGAGAGCAGCGCCATAATTTGCAGCCCAGTCAATTGCTTTTTGAAGATTTAATTTGTTAAGTGCTGCATTGTTTTCAGGGAGAACACCAAAAGACTTAATGCTTCGTGAATAAGTTTGCGTTACATCTTGTGCAGACAAATTCAGCGTTATTGTATTTATAAAAATAATGACGATTAAAAATGATTTATACATACTTTTCATAAAGGTTGATTTATGCAATTGATACTAAAGATAACAATAACATTAATGCCTCAAATGATTATAAAGTATAAGTAATTATTTTTTGAATGGAGGGGGGCCTTGTTGAGGGTTGTTAACAGTATTAATTATATGCTGAACTAATTCATCAAATTTTGGCTTTTGTTCATTTGTACAAATAGCCCTTACTTTTTTAAAGTGCTCGAATGTTAAAATGTCTAGTGATTGTATTGATAAACTAACTTGTAATGCGGCATTATTTCTTACACTATCAATTATTTCGTTTGATTTTAATAATTGAAAAAACTTGTCTTTATTAATTATAATTTGTCTTCTTATTGTTTCGGCAGCGTCATGATGCTCTTTTGCTAAATTAAAATATATATTTTTTTGGTCTTCACTAAAATGTAATTCTTTCACCAAAATTTCTTTAGGAGCGTTATCTCTTTCTAATTTAAAATGACCTAACCAGAAAAAAACAAGTGTTACTATATTAGCTAGTATTAATAGTACTATCAGCCAAGCGGTGAATTTATTTTTTACTAAATCTTTCATATAAAATTATTTTAAATATTTTGATCATAAGAAACAGCCAATACCTCAATATTTTTATTGGAATTTGTGTTTACTAGATTTTTATTCTTTCCAATTAATAAAGTATTAATTATTAAAAAAAAGGTTAATATACATATAACCCAAACTGGCTTGAATGGAAGTTGTAATGCCAACTGCGTAGATTGATTTTCTATTCTTGCATGTAATCTTGTATAGAAAAAATCTGGAGCACCAACTTCTTTCATAGTAGAAAAGACATCTAATTGATTCTCTAATTGTTCGTCAGATATAGTTTTCATCATTATATATTTATGAGTTGTAATAGTTTTTTAATTTATTCTTTAAATTTTCTCTAGCCCTACTTAATAATGATTCAATTGCTTTTATACTCAATTGCATTATTGCACTTGCCTCTTCGTGTTTCATTCCTTGCACTCGAATTAAGGTAAAAGCAATTCGTTGGTTATTAGGCAACTCACTAATAGCTTTATTTATTATGGTAGCTTTTTCTTTATTTTCATTACTAATGCCAGGATTCAAATAAGCAGCGTCATTGCTTTTTTCTTCGGAAGGCATCCACCAAGGAATAATGGATTGGATCCTTTGTCTATTTTTTTGCTTACGAATTTTCTCCAAAGCTTTTCTCACAGCTATTCTATAAATCCATGTGGCCAAACTAGATTCTTCTTTGAAACTAGCTATAGATTCAAAT
>JAPLEL010000256.1:2807-12000 GCA_026391415.1 Bacteroidota bacterium | reverse complement strand
AAAGTGTATGCAAAGAAAAATGCTATTTGGGCTTTTACTGTTGTTGGAAGGCCGCCACAAGAAGATACAAGTTTTGGTAACCTGATTCACGAATTAACCGGAGCCGCTATTCCGCAAGAAATACCAGGATTAAAACAAGTAAATGCAGTGGATGCGGCAGGTGTGCATCCATTACTACTAGCCATTGGTAGCGAAAGGTATACGCCTTATGCACCCACCAAACAACCTGCAGAATTATTAACTATTGCCAATCATATATTAGGAACTGGCCAACTTAGTTTGGCAAAATTTTTATTTATTACTGATGATTCAAATAAAAATTTAGATGCGCAAAATGTGTTGGAGTATTTGCAATATGTTTTAACAAGAATAGATCTTACCAGGGATATTCATTTTTATACCAATACTACCATGGATACCCTTGACTATTCTGGTACAGGATTAAATTGTGGAAGCAAAGTAGTATTTGCCGCAGTGGGCGAACCCAAAAGAAATTTAGCAACAGAATTGCCAACTATTTTTAATGGTCTTCAAGGTTTTTCAAATCCAAAATTGTCAATACCTGGAGTAGTGTTGCTTCAATGTGCGACCTACGTTAATGATCAAACTGCTATTAAAGAAATTAGTGATTTAGATAGCCAATTAATCCAACATAATTTGAATAATTTTTTATGGGTATGTTTTACTAGGTGTAATCCTGCTAATGACATTCATGGCATAGCTGCTATTACTGTCCATAAACACTGGGGATGTAATGGTCCATTAGTCATTGATGCGCGTATTAAACCACATCATGCGCCGCCAGTTTTAAAAGATTTGGATGTAGAAAAAAGAATCAATCGAATATTTGAAGCGGGTGGAAGTTTGTATGGGAAAATTTAGTTCCTAAAACTTGTATCGTTTTGTAATTCTATCCAAGTATGATCTGCTAATAATCTTACCGAAGATATAAATTGTTTGAAAGGGCCAGCGCCGCCCCATTCTTGTGGTGCTACAAGCGATAAAATATGTGATCCATCACGTTTTTCATACAAATGGTACAATTGACCTATTTGAGGCTTGAAGCTGAGTTTAGCATCGTATATCATTAAACTTAATTCTTTTCTTTTTTTAATTTCTTGTGCTTGCCTAGCTAGTAATTCAATTTGTTGTTTAATTTGGTCTAACTGCATATTGGTCTGCTCTTCCATAGCTGTTAATGCCTTGTGTTTAATTACACCTTCTTTTGTAGGTCTAATAGCAACACTTCCAACCGAAGAAGCATAAGGCAACACACTCATTTGCTTATGGTAAATTTCAATATTTACAAAGGGTTGGTTTGATTTATCGAAACCTTCATGCGTTATGCGCAAATAACCATTCTGTAAAATTTCGTGCGTAATGGTCAATATTGTTTTTTCTTCTTTTATAAACAAACAACTTATGGTAGAGGCATTAACAATAGAAGCTTGTATAGAATCTGCTATTTCTTGGTTTTCAAAGGGTCGGATGGTATTGTCGGGAACCATTTCGTATTGGCTATAAAACGCTTCGTTTTCTATACTTACCCAATTAATACTAATACTTAATGCGTGTTTGTTTTGAACACTTTCAATTTTATAGTTTCCATTTTTTGGCGCTAAACCAAAATTGAAATCACATTTTTCAGGAAAAAGTTGCCAACTGGCTAAAAAATTATACGCTTGTACCATAAACCATTTTTTCTTGCAGCATTAGCCACTTAAACAGCAACAAAATACGTCGTTAAAGGTTGTAATTTAGTTAAGAAAACTACTTAAAATCTAATTTACCAATACAAAATCGGGCCTTTTAACTAATTGACTATTGTATTTAAATTGCAATGCAGTATTGAAAATTATATTCCACACTTTCATGCTGCCAATGGTTCTAGGATAATAAGATGCACGTAATTCCATAGTACCAAACACCAAATTTTCATTTCTAGTTCTAACACCACTACCAAAAGCACTATAAATATCGCCTTTTACAATTGTTCGACTAGGCTCATTGATATACGTTATATTGGTAAATACAAATGGGGCAAAGCTAAATCCAAAAAATTTCCATGTATTGTAAAAAACAGATTCCCAATTAGCACTAATTCGGGTATTGGTTTTATTAGATGCGTTGTTAAAGTCTTGTATGCCAAATACACTATATAAGTATAATGGGTCGTTTAGTTTTGAATTAATTTCTTGCGTAATGCTTGCACTAATAAAGTGCCTGCTTAACCATCTACTATTCCCTAATTTCCTTAAACGGGTAAATAGTTCAACACTACTTAAAAAACTAATATCCTCAAATTGCGATTTATAAAAATAAGTACCCATTCGAACCTGATAATTGACATAAGCATTCTTACTAGTAAAATAAGCTCGTTGGTATTCGTATCCCAAATAAGGCCTTTCAATATTATTCCTATTGGTCCAACCTCCTGTTAATGACATAGAAAATCCTTCAGGCACATCTTCATTTCGTCCAAATCCATAAATAAAATTGGTATGATAATAATCTTGTTCAAATACAGTTAAGGAACTTAGTATACTAGTTAAATTAGAATAAGCGCTATTATAATTTGTTTGATAAAATTTAGGGATATCAAAAAATCTTCGGTAAGCCCCACGAATGGCCAAGAGGTGTTTTAAACGATTTTTAAATTTTGCACCAATATCTTTTTTTGCACCAATATTGTATCCTAGCCAACCGTCTAAAATGCGATAATTGTATTTAAAGTCTGATTGATACAATGAGTCGTTTGTGAAATTATTATTGGTATATCTAAACGAAGTTTCATAACTGCCTGTCCAAACACTATAAGGGCTAACTAATGGAAGGTCTGCTTTAAAATACAAAGCAGTTTCTTCTTTTCTACCACTGTTAAAACCTGGTTCAATGTTACTAAATCCGGCACTAATATTTACAAAGCTGCCTAAGAAATTTCTTTTTAAATATTGTCCACCTATACCAAAATAAGGTCTTCTGTCTAAATCAATTAAACTTTTCACTGCTATACGATCGCCTCTACCTGCAAGGTTATCGTCATTAATTTCAAAGTTCAACATTTTTTCACTCCCTATATCGGCACTTCCACCAATAGGAAAAACATCTTTACAAATTATTAAAACATCCACCTCGTTTTTGAATACTAGATTTTCTTTAATTATTATTTTTGCATCTTGTAAATAACTAATATCGCGCAAGAATCTTTCATTATCTGCTACTAAAGCAGGGTATAAGGTATCTCCTGTTTTAAAAAATAAATTTCGTTTAATTATTTTTTCCGAACTGTTAGTATGTAAAAAATTCCCAAGGTCATTAAAGGGATTGAGCTTATTTGAACTAGTATCGTTAATGGAACTATTATAATCAAGTTTTTGAACCTGAATTGAATGAATGATTTTTCCTTTATAACGACTAAAATTATCTTCATTTTTTTTTACGGATGCTTCAATAGTAATAGGGGTTTCGCCACTTACAGAAATGCTTTTGCCTAGTTTGCCCCAAATTCCATTTTTTTTAGCCAAGAAAAAAGTATCGGTATCGTTTTTTAATTGTGCGTTTATATTACTAGTAAAACATACTAATGCTATAGAGGAGATAAACAGACAATATTTAGCGGACAGTCGAATCATTAAAACCCTGAATCAGTTAAAGACTTCTAAATTTAATTAATCAATACCGAACTTATAGATTTCTATTATAATATTGTGAAAATCAATTAAATTAGAGTAGTCAATTTAATAAAAGGTTCGTATTCATTCATTAAAAATAGGGTATGCAAGTTTCTAGAAGAAATTTCTTAGTAAAAACAAGTTTAGCATTAGTTAGTGCATCATTTTATACAAATCAATTACTTGCTGCTGCTAAGCCAACAACGGTTTTAGGAATTCAATTATATTCTGTTAGAGACGATATGCGAAAAGATCCTTTAGGAACCTTACAGCAATTGGCTTTAATGGGCTATAAAAATGTAGAACATGCCAATTATATCAACCGTAAATTCTATGGATATTCAGCAGCTGAATTCAAAAAAATACTTGATGGTCTTGGTTTGAAAATGCTTAGTGGGCATACCGTAATGGAAAGAAAACATTGGGATGCTACAAAAAAAGATTTTACAGATGAGTGGAAGTTAACCATTGAAGATGCGGCCTTCATGGGTCAACAGTATGTTATTAGCCCTTGGCTAGACGATAGTTTGAGAAAGAAATACGATGATTTGGTTGCCTATATGGAGGTATTTAATAAATCGGGGGAGTTATGTAAAAAATCAGGAATGAAATTTGGCTATCATAACCACAATTTCGAATTCAGTACACAATTGAATAACCAGAAAGTCTTTGATATTATGATCAATCATACAGATCCTTTATTGGTAGCACAACAATTAGATATAGGAAATATGTATGGAGCAGGAGGAAGGGCTTTGGAGATTTTAAAAACCTATCCTGGCCGATTTGAACTAATGCATGTGAAAGACGAAATTAAATCTTTACAAGCGGGCGATTTGCACGATGGATATGAAAGTGCCAAACTTGGAAAAGGGATAATTGGCATTAAAGAAATCATTGATGAAGCTAAAAAAAATGGAGGTACAAAGCATTTTATTATTGAACAAGAGTCTTATCAAAATGATACGCCATTAAATTGTGCTAAAGTAAATTTAAAAGCAATGCATCATTGGGGTTTTTAGTCGTGTATCTTTTTCTGAAGTACACAAAAAATTAATGCTTGTTTTTGAATACCAAATTTTGGGTCTGAAGGAAATGGCAATGTTTCTCCAGTTAGTTGGTACCCCTTTCTAATATACCAATCAATTAAGTTTTTTCTTACAGAAATGACGGTCATTTCTATGATATTTAAGCCCAATGAAATAGCAGTGGTTTCTGCTGCATCAAGTAGTGCTTTACCAATTCCTTTTGCTTGAATATTTGGCTGAACTGTTAGCATTCCTAAGTATAAAACAGCATCTTTTTTTACTAAACTAACACATCCTATTATTTTATTAAATGGATCAACAGCTTTTAAAAATTGTTGGTTGGGATTTTGCATATCCAAGAACATTGTTGTTGCATCTATTCTTGATCCATCAAGCAAATCGGCTTCTGTAGTCCAACCTTGTTTAGAGGATTCGCCTCTGTATGCACTATTTACTAGTATTACAAGCGCATCTATATCAGCTTCTGTGGCTTTGCAAATATGGAATGTAGGTAACATAGTATAAAGGTATTTGCTTAGAATAAATTTAGCAAATGCAGTTTATGATTTAATTGGGTGTTGCTTCTTTAATGCAGTGAATCTTTGGATAGTTCTTTTAACCTGATGTTTATTAAATGCAACCTGCGCTTTGCCTGTGATGCTTACGCCATTAATACCAGCTAATCCTTGCATTGTCCATTTTAGGTTTTGCTTATTTCGCAAATGCCAGTTATATTTTTTTATAATACCTGTAGGAAAAATATAAACGTTGGCATATTTAATAATATGATAACTGTTTGCTTCAAGTGTAACCATATCAGCCCAATCAGCAAGCGTAGCTAGATTATTGAAATGGGCTGGATCAATTACATAATAAACAATTGCATTATTTTCTTTTACGGGTAAAGCAGTTGCTACATGATAGTTCCACCTGTTGGCCAAACTTCCTATTTGTTTTTTTAAAAAAAAGCCGCTAAATACCCATCCTTTATAATGAGGAATACTCCAATGAGTAAGTAACAATGCAATTGCTTCGGCACGATCTTCGCAATTGTGTACATCCTTCCACAAAAAAATTGGGTTCGTTTTAAAGTATTCAAAAACAATATCAGCTTCTACCTTAGTCAAGAAAAAATCTTCAGTAATCTCATCTGATAAATTCGAATCGAAAACTGTTTTAGACAAATGAGGGACGATAACTTTTGTTTTATTATTTGATTATAAAATCCAATTGAATTGATATTCTAACGGCGCTTTAATACCACTGCGCTCAGCTATTTTTCTAAATCGATCTGGGAGTGCCATCAAATAGTCTCTGCCTTTTTCGGCAGCACCAGTTAGGCTACAGATATTGCCAATATTCCATTCTTGAATGAGAGATTCCATAATATTGGTATAATCCATGCTAGTATAGACTCCTAAGCGTTGTGCAGCATCGCTAAAATGCGACCAACTAGTACCAATTTTTTCGCCTTGTTGACGCATAAAATGTGCAGGCATAACAATTTTCTTGCGCATCATATCTTCAAAAGCCAACATCATTTCACTAGGGTCTAGTTCAAAAATTTTGGTTACAAAACTCTTGTAAGCTTTTGCATGACGTGCTTCATCTGCTGCAATAACACCACATATTTTCGACAACTGTTCGTTACCGTGCTTTTTGGCAATAGTAGCTGTTCTTCTATGTGAAACATTGGTAGCCATCTCTTGAAAAGAAGTATATACAAAGTTTTTATATGGATCTCTTGCTGTTCCTATTTCCATGCCATCAGCAATTAAGTGTTGGGTGGTAATTTCCATTTGTTTCATATTTACCCTTCCAGATAAATAGATGTATTTGTTTAAAAGATCGCCATGTCTGTTTTCTTCGGCAGTCCACATTCTAATCCATTTGCTCCATCCATGAGGCTCGGCTTTGCTAATACCTTCAATATCAATTAACCAGCTTTCATATGTTGGAAGTGCTTCTTCTGTTATCACATCGCCCACTAAAACAGCCATATAATCGTAAGGCAATTCTTTACACTGCGCTTGGATTTCTTTAATTTCTTTCGTAAAATCGGGGTTATTGCTCTCTGGTAAAAAATCAGATGGCTGCCAATTAGTGTCAATATTCTTTAAAAATTCTTCAATAACGCTTTCAATTTTTTGAGCCAAAAATTGCATTACTTCAATCTTAGATGGGTTCAATTGCATGCGAATGTGTGGGTTGTTTAATTCTTAATTTACGTGTTTATAAAGCCTAATAAGCGAAGGTAAGGGTTTATCGTATTGAAACCTCAGTGTGTTTAGGTCTAGGGTTGGTTATTTGTTTTGAACCAATGGGTAATGGTCAATCGTTTCAAATACATTTCTAGGATCTTTTTTTAATATAGCTATAAATGCTTTTAAAGAATCTATATAAGGTTGTTTTTGAAACATTCTATCATGCGCAAGAATCACCATGGTGTTTTGCTCATTGGTATAACCAGATTCAAATTTTTCATTTATTTTACCAGCCAACTGTGTAGCACTTTGTTTAGGGCTATTTCCTTTTACCATTTCCCACTCAACATCCCAACCAATTATATTGTACCCCATTGCGGCTAGTTTCTTAGCAACGTTCTCACTAGTTTTTGGCCCTTTGGTTTCGGTTTTTCCAGCCCAAGTGTTACGGCCTGGTAAACGAATAATTTTAACTTGTATACCCATTTCTTTTTCGGCCCTAACAAAATCATTCACAGCGCTGTCTACATGCGTATAAAAGAAATTATAATTGTCTTTAAAAGCGTGAGAAAAACTATGGTTTGCCAATAAAAATTCAGGGTAGCTATTACGAATGCTATCTAATAATCGTTTTCTTCTTGGTTCAATATTATAGTGCATACCTACAGAGAAGAAAGTTGCTTTTACACCAGCTTCATGAAATATTCTCTTGCAAATATTTGTACCAGGAGGTTGAGGAGAATCATCCCAGGTTAAAAAGATATAACGTTTAGAACTATCGTATTTAATGGGTGTTCCTGGAATTGGTTTGGCGATAACCATTTTTGAAGAGTCAATAGCGGCTGTTTTGTCTTTGTTGTTGCCGCAAGCAGCTAAAATAAATAATGTAATAAATGCAATAAAAAAGCGAATATTCATACAATCAAGTTTTCACAAAAATAAGAGTATAATGCTCTTAATCAATTAGTTATTTATACACGAAATCTGAATAAAGCACTACAGTTTTAATGCAGCACGCTATTTATGCACATTAGTTTTTTTTATATATCGTACAAACAAAAAAGGCTGTATCTGTTTCAGATACAGCCTTTCGTATGCTTTTGTTAACTATTAATATCTATATAAGTCGGCTTTAAACGGACCTTCTTTTGAAATACCTAAGTATTCTGCTTGGTCATCACTTAATACATCTAAAACAGCGCCCACTTTTGCAAGGTGTAAACGTGCTACTTTTTCATCTAAATGTTTTGGTAATACATACACTTTGTTCTCGTAGTTGCTATGGTTGTTCCAAAGTTCAATTTGAGCAAGTGTTTGGTTTGAGAAAGAATTACTCATTACAAATGATGGGTGACCAGTTGCACAACCCAAGTTTACCAAACGACCTTCGGCCAATAAGATGATGTCTTTTCCATCAATATTGTACAAATCAACCTGAGGTTTAATGGTATCTTTTGTTTGACCATAATTATTATTCAACCAAGCAACATCAATTTCAATATCAAAGTGACCAATATTACAAACGATCGCTTTGTCTTTCATTGAACGGAAATGTTTTTCTGTAATCAAGTCTCTACAACCCGATGCAGTAACAACAATATCAGCTTCTTTAACAGCTTCTGCCATTGGTTTCACTTCAAATCCTTCCATTGCAGCTTGTAATGCACAAATAGGATCAATTTCAGTTACAATAACCCTACAGCCGGCGCCTTTTAAAGAAAGTGCAGAACCTTTACCCACATCACCATATCCACCAACAACGGCAACTTTACCAGCCATCATTACATCAGTTGCTCTACGAATAGCATCAACCAATGATTCTTGACAACCATATTTATTATCGAATTTAGACTTAGTAACAGAGTCATTTACATTGATGGCAGGAATTGGCAAAGTGCCTTTAGCCATACGCTCATATAAACGATGAACACCTGTAGTTGTTTCTTCAGATAAACCTTTAATGTTGGTAATCAACTCAGGATATTTATCAAAAACAATATTGGTTAAATCGCCACCATCATCCAAAATCATATTCAACGGACGGTCTGCACCACCAAAGAATAATGTTTGTTCAATACACCAATCAGCTTCTTCTTGAGACTGACCTTTCCAAGCAAATACACCAATACCTGCAGCAGCAATGGCAGCAGCAGCTTGGTCTTGCGTGGAGAAAATGTTGCAAGAGCTCCATTTTACTTCTGCACCCAAGGCAATTAATGTTTCAATTAATACAGCAGTTTGAATAGTCATGTGCAAACAACCAGCAACACGCGCACCTTTCAATGGTTGT
>JAPLEL010000256.1:0-2752 GCA_026391415.1 Bacteroidota bacterium | reverse complement strand
GGGCATTTCAGCTTCAGCCAAACGGATTTCCTTGCGGCCCCAATCAGCTAAGCTAATATCAGCTACTTTATACGGTAGACTGAAATCAATAGAAGAAGTTAGTGTAGACATATTTATATTTTATGTTGCAAATGTAGTTTGATAGAATAAAATACTAGTAAATAATCTATTTTTTAGTAGAAAAATCTATAATTTAGCAATTTATTAGAATATAAATACTAATTCATATGGCAAAATCAATAAAAACAGCAGATTCCACTAATGCCGTTTTGTCTTTAGATGCAAAAGACCTTGCAATTCTGCAAATTCTTCAGCAAAATGCACGCGCTACCGTTAAAGAAATAGGCGAGAAAATTCACTTAAGCACAACCCCTGTACACGAAAGAATTAAACGATTAGAAGAAACTGGTGTAATAAAACAATATGCCACATTATTAGACCATACAAAAGTGCGCAAAGGCTTAATGGTAATATGTTATGTATCATTAAAACAACACAATAAAAATGCAGGTGCCAAATTTATTAAAAGCATTCAAGAAATGAATGAAGTAATAGAATGTTATAATATTTCTGGAGAATTTGATTTTATGTTAAAAGTAGTTGCAGAAAGTATGGATGACTACTACAATTTTCATGTAAATAAATTAAGCCAAGCAGAAAATATTGGACAGGTACAAAGTGTTTTTGTCATGGGTATTATTAAACAAACACATGTGCTGGTGCACTAAGGGATTTTGTGTAAACTTTTTTTCTTTTGATCTAACAAATGTTTTCTAGCCCAGTTGGTAAGCATTGCGCTACCACTGCCAACGACTGCACCCATTAATACATCAGAAGGGTAGTGCAGACCAAGGTACATTCTACTGTATCCAACACTAGTAGCCCAAGCAAAAGCAGGCAATGCAATATACCATTTTGGGTACATTAAATAAACACTTGTGGCTGTAGTGAAAGAAAAAGAAGTATGTCCGGATGGCATTGATTTATTTTTCTCATCTGTAGAAATTGGAAACCCACTATTAGGATAAGTAACAAATGGCCTATCTCTATTTACAATAATTTTAAATCCTTCGTTAGTTGCTGCATTTACAACTAAACTTGCCGCTAATTGGTATGCATTTTTTTTAAGGTGTTGATTATTATTGATCAAACTCAATGCAAACATACTAATAGGAACCGCAACAGATAAGGGCTCAGCCGTATTTGTAATGGCTTTCCAAGTAGCACTATTTGGATTTTGTGGATTAATATTTTTCAATAAATTTATATCCCAATTTTGTGCATGACTGCTATTTGTAAAAGATAAAATAACAAATAGCAAAATTAAAATGCGTAAAAAATAATAGGGTATTTTCATTAAGCTAAATTGGCTAAACTTTCTTTAATAGTATTAATTCTAGCAAGTGCATCAGCCTGTTTTTTTTGTTCTAATGCTACAATTTCTGGTTTAGCATTTTGAACAAATCTTTCGTTCGATAATTTTTTTGTAACAGCATCTAAAAATCCTTCTTGGTGTTCGAGGTCTTTTAATAATTCTGCTTTTAAAGTAGTAGCGTCTAATTGCTTTTCGGTTTCAATAAAAAATTTATCCTTTTCTACTGCTACTACAATACTATTAGCAATGGAAGTATTGGTATAATTGATTTGAGCTGCATTTATTTGTTTAGCCAAAATAGATTCAATGGCTTGATAACTACTAATATTATCTGTTTGAATAAATAATTTAATAGCTTCTTTTGGTTTGAGTTGGTTTTTATTTCGAGCATCACGTAATGCCGAAATAACTTGTTTCAATAATTCGCCAGAAGCAGTAATACTAGCATTTAAAGGAGCCGCAACTTTGTTTTGTTTAATACACAAATCTTCTGTTTGCTCAGCTAATAAATGATAAATTTCTTCTGTTATAAAAGGCATGAATGGGTGCAAAATTTGCATCAACTCTTCAAAAAACGATACTGTTTTTTGATATACAGCAGCATCAATGGGTTGTTCGAAACCGGGTTTAATCCACTCTAAATACCAGCTACAAAAATCATCCCATATTAATGAGTAAATCACTTTTAAAGCTTCGCTCAAACGGAATTGTTCCATTAATGTTTCGGATTCTGCTTTAACCGTATTTAGTCTATTCTCAAACCAATTAATGGCAAAGGATTCATTTGCTATACTTGTATTGCTAGATTGTCTAGCATCCCACATTTTTAGCAATTTCAAGGCATTCCAAAGTTTGTTATTGAAATTTCTACCTTGTTCTAATGAAGATTCATCAAATAATAAATCGTTTCCTGCAGGTGATGAAATCATAATACCAAAACGAACCGCATCTGCACCATATTTGTCTATCAATCCTAAA
Source organism: Bacteroidota bacterium (assembly GCA_026391415.1). Taxonomy (GTDB): domain Bacteria; phylum Bacteroidota; class Bacteroidia; order Chitinophagales; family Chitinophagaceae; genus Sediminibacterium. The sequence goes on along the minus strand of JAPLEL010000256.1, from coordinate 399 downwards.
AGTTCTGGAGAATTTCCCAAACTCTTACTCATTTTTCTGCCTTGTTTGTCTCTTACAATTCCTGTAAAATAAACGTCTTTAAAGGGTTTGCCACCTTGGTATTCATATCCTGCCATAATCATACGTGCCACCCAGAAAAAAATAATTTCAGGAGCAGTAACCAATGTATTGGTAGGATAATAATAATTGACTTCTTCGTTTCCTGGTTTAGACAATCCTTTAAACACTTCAAAAGGCCATAACCAACTTGAAAACCAAGTATCCAAACAGTCTTCATCTTGTTTTATATCTGCTGCAGTAAGTGGATGTTCTGGGGTTGATAATTGTGCAATGGCATCTGCTATATTAGCGGCCACTGCAAAACGACCATCTGGCGCATAATAAGCAGGAATTCGATGA
>JAPLEL010000163.1 GCA_026391415.1 Bacteroidota bacterium | reverse complement strand
GATTTATTAAAGCCATACAGTAGCACTATTGCTACCACTATTATTTTGATAGTGATTACTTTTTTATCGCTTGTTTTAGGCGAATTAGTTCCTAAAAGACTTGGCCTCAGTAATCCCGAAGGAATTGCTAAGCGTGTTGCTGGGCCAATGCGTATTATTTCATGGATTACCCATCCCTTTGTTTGGTTATTAATGGGGTCAACAAATTTATTGGTAAGATTATTAAATGTAAAAACCAGTGAAAATCAAGTAACAGAAGAAGAAATTAAAGCCATTATCAGTGAGGGTACAGAGCATGGTGCCATTGAAGAAGCAGAACAAGATATTATTGAACGTGTTTTTCATTTAGGCGATAGAAATATCACTTCGTTAATGACCCATAGAACCGATATTGTTTGGATCGATCAAACAAAAACAGTTGAACAGATTAAGTTAATTATGACCGAAGTGGTACATTCTATTTATCCTGTTTGCGATGGAGAAATAGATAAAATTGTGGGTGTTGTAGCAATTAAAGATTTTATCATTGCAGCAGATAGTAATTTGGTTAGCAGTATCATGAAACCTGCAATGTATGTGCCAGAAAACAATACGGCCTATCAAGTTTTAGAACGATTTAAACAAACCAAAATACACCATTGTTTTATTGTAGACGAGTATGGCACTGTATTAGGTATGATTACCTTAAACGATATACTAGAAGCCATTGTAGGGGATATTCCTCAGCAAGAAGATGTTGCGTTTGAAATTGTAATGCGAGAAAATGGGAGTTTTTTAATAGACGCTCAAATTCCATTTTATGATTTCTTAAGTCATTTTGATAAAACAGAATGGATGATGGAAGGTGATCAAGATTTTGATACCCTTGCAGGATTTATCATTAATGAATTAGAATTAATTCCCAAAACTGGCGACAAACTAAATTGGAAAATATTTGAATTTGAAATAGTAGATATGGACAACCGACGAATAGACAAAGTATTAGTTACCGTAGATACGGAAGAAAAATAGTGCAACTATTAAAAATCAAATACGGTAGTTGTTTTTGGATAATCTAATTTGTAACTTTTTTCTGTTCCATTGGTTTTTACATGAAAAATATTGCTTTGAATATTTTTAAAATCATATAAAATACTACAGTTGATATCTGCTTTTTTAATTTCTTTTATTTTTGGCACTTCAAAATAAATCCAAACGCTTTCTAGTTGAATTTCATAACCCACATATTGCATATTTGCGTTTTGGCCATTAATTTTCAATTGTAATTTCTGTTTGATATAATCGGTTATTTGTTTGTCTAAAACAGCTTTATTGCTAGGGTGCACCATATCTATTTTAGCAGTACTATATTTTTGAAGGGTTTCTTCTAAATCTTGTGTAAAAATCCGAATACTCATTTCAACCGATTCTTCCTTCGTATTATGATTAATATCTATAACAGATACGTAAAAAGGGTGCAATAGGGCAATTAAGGAAATGGAAAGCCATTGAAACATACTATTTACCATTCAACATTTTTTTTTTCGTTCTACAAATGTCATGATTAATTTGAAACTTAGCTTATGAATGATTTTAAACTTTATTTAGAAATCGGTTTTCAGCATATTGCCAATCTTAGAGGGATTGACCATATTTTGTTTGTTTTGGCCCTAACCATTCGTTTTCAGTTCGATGACTGGCGTAAAGTTTTTATATTAGTAACGGCTTTTACGATAGGCCATTCTATCACTTTGGCACTCAGTGTGTTTAATTTGGTGAATTATTCGGCTAAATGGATTGAGTTTTTAATTCCCCTTACCATTTTAATAACAGCATTTAGCAACCTTTTCATCAAGAAATTCGTTTTCAAGTCAAAATTTCCGCTAATTTACTTTTTAGCGCTATTTTTTGGGTTGGTTCATGGATTGGGGTTTAGTAATTATTTAAAAAGCTTACTAGGTAAAGATCAAAGCATTATATTACAATTGCTTGCTTTTAATGTAGGGTTAGAACTAGGACAATTAATGATTGTATTTTTTATATTATTAATTTCCTTCATTTTTGTAACAATTATTAAAATAAACAGAAGAGAATTTCTCTTGTTTATCAGCGCAGCCATTTTTGCCTTGGCTTTAAATATGGCATTAGAGCGTATTCCATTTGTATTACCATTTTAAAATATACAAGCTATGAGAAAGTTAAGTATGCTGTTTTTGTTCTTTTGTTTTGTTTTAAGCTTACAAGCACAAAACATCATGAACAATCCAAACTCGAATCATGGAAATAAATTCGAGCAATTGGGTACTATTTTACCTACCCCAAATGAATACCGTACCGCTAGTGGTGCACCTGGCCCAAAGTACTGGCAGCAAAGAGTTGACTACAATATTAAATGCGAATTAGACGAACCTAATTTAACTTTAACAGGTAGTGAAGCTATTACTTACTACAATAATTCTCCAGATGTATTAACTTATTTGTGGTTACAATTAGACGAGAATGAACATAGTTCTATTAACAATTCGAACTATCAAAATTCAACTAACATGAGTCGTCAGGTTTCTACTTCACAAATCGATGCTTTGTTAGACGCTGGTAAAGACAATGGTTTAGGAGTTGTTATTTCTAAACTAACCGACATCACAGGCAAAAATTTAAAATACACCATCAACAAAACAATGATGCGTGTTGAATTGCCTGCAGCATTAAAGCCAGGTCAAAAATTTGTATTCAATGTAAATTGGAATTATAAAATATCAAACAGACAAACTATTGGTGGACGCGGTGGTTATGAGTTCTTCCCAGAAGATGGCAACCATTTTTTTACCATGGCTCAGTGGTATCCTCGTTTGTGTGTATACAGCGATTTCCAAGGATGGCAGCACCACCAATTTACAGGACGTGGAGAGTTTGCTTTGACTTTTGGAAATTTCAATGTTCAAATGACTGTACCTGCCGATCATACTATTTTAAGTACCGGCGAATGTCAAAACTATGCTCAGGTTTTATCTCCTGCACAGTTAGGTCGTTGGCAGCAAGCACAATCAGCAAAAGAGCCTGTTGAAGTGGTTACTTTAGACGAAGCAAAAAAAGCAGAAAAACAAAAAAGTACGGCCAAAAAAACTTGGGTTTTTAAAGCAGACAATGTGCGTGATTTTGCATGGACTGCTTCAAGAAAAATTATTTGGGATGCAATGCCTGCTTATGTAGAAGGAAAGAAAGTAATGTGCATGAGCGGTTATCCAAAAGAAGCTTATGGTTTGTATCGTAAGTTTTCTACCAAGGTTGTAGCACATACTATTAAATCTTATTCTAAATTCTCTATCCCTTATCCTTACCCAGTTGCGCAAAGTATAGAAGCATCGAATGGTATGGAATATCCGATGATCTGTTTTAATAACGGTCGTACAGAAAAAGATGGCTCTTATAGCGAATCATCTAAAATGGGTATGCTAGGTGTAATTATTCATGAAGTAGGGCACAATTTCTTCCCTATGATTATTAATAGCGATGAGCGTCAATGGAGTTGGATGGACGAAGGATTAAATTCATTTGTTGAATACCTAACTGAAGAATTGTATGATAATAAATATCCTTCAAGAGGTAAGGGCGCTGGTTATCAGATAGCAGATTATATGCGTCTTCCAAAAGACCAATTAGAGCCAATTATGAGCAATAGTGAAAACATTGTCAATTTTGGACCTAATGCTTACACTAAACCTGCAACAGGCTTGAATATTTTACGTGAAACAGTAATGGGTAGAAATTTATTCGATTATTCTTTCAAAGAATATGCACGTCGTTGGGCATTTAAACATCCAGAGCCTGCAGATTTATTCCGTACAATGGAAGATGCTAGTGGCGAAGACCTAGACTGGTTCTGGAG